>JAFGJF010000571.1 GCA_016929205.1 Anaerolineae bacterium | reverse complement strand
GCACATTTCAGCCCGGCTTTTACACCGTTTCTGCCCATATGCCTATGGGCGCAGATGTTGGCGCCATGCCCGATGGCCGGCGCGCCGGAGAGCCTCTGGTCGATGGTGGCCTTTCTCCTTCAGCCGGTATGGATAAAAGGGGTCCAACGGCAGCGCTGTGTTCGGTCAGCAAACTCAACCTGGCATCGGCTTCGAACGGCACACTACTCAATATGAAATTCGCTCCCTCTTTTTTTTTTGATGGTCAGCTTGCACTGGAAAAATTCGTGACTCTGCTGCGCAGCTTTTGTCGATTGGACATTCCCCATGTCCAATTCAATGTGGTTTCTACAGAGACATTGAGACGGGCACAATCGGCTCCTAGAGACTATCGGCACCTGGCCGTGCGAGTGGCCGGATATAGCGTCTATTTCGTGGAACTGGATAGCGCATTGCAGGATGAGATTACCATATGTACCGAGTTTTTCGGTGTCGAGTAGGGGACAGGAGCAGGTGATCTAGGCAAAAGCAATCTTTTAATGAGACGGCGCAAGTCGTCATCAAAACAACATGAATGAAAAGGAGTAATGAGCAATGGCACTAAAAGTAGGCTTGATCGGTTGTGGTGGGATTATGCACCCGCACGTTGAAGGGTGGAAAAAGATGGCCGGCCGCGCCGAGATCGTGGCCATGGCAGACATTTCCGAGGCCAATGCCCGGGCGCGGATGGTGCAGCTTGGTCAGGACGTGCAATACTATGCCGACTATCACGACCTGTTGGCCGACGGCGGGATCGACGTGGTCGACATTGCGCTGCCGCACTACTTGCATCGCGATTCGATCGTCGCTGCCGCCGAGGCGGGCAAGCACTTGATGACCGAAAAACCACTTTGCCTGAACCTGGCGGAAGCAGCCGACATTATGGAGGCGGTTCAGAAAAGTGGGATCACGATGATGGCCGGACACAATCAGCTTTTCTTCCCCACGGTGCTCAGGGCCAAGCAGATGATCATGATGGGCGACCTGGGCAAGATTTATGCTGTGAATACGATGGATGCTGGCGCGCGCCGGGGAGGGCTGAGCCTGGACAAGTCGACGTGGGGCCAGGCATCCAGCCGGCGCGCTACCTGGCGCTCCGATCCGGCCAAGATGGGCGGTGGCGAGTTGATCGATACCGGCTACCATCCGGCTTACCGGCTGCTTTTCTTGGCGGGTCAGATGCCGGTTGAAGTATCGGCAACGTTGGGCACGTATCGCGTCCCGATGGATCAAGAGGATACGGCACAGCTCTCGCTCAAGTTTGCTGACGGCGCGATGGGCAGCATTTTCACCAGTTGGGCCATCGCCGCGCCGGGCTGCGGACCGGCACTGTTCAGCATCCAGTCCGAGGCCGGGCAGTTGTGGGGAACGGGCTCCGAGTTGTTCTATCAGCCGGTGGGGTTCAGTTCGCCGGCCGAAGTCAAGTTCGAAGGCTGGGATTACGGCCGGACCTTTGCCGCAGAGATCGCCCATTTTGTCGATGCCATCGAGGGAGGATTTGAGCCGCTGCATTCGGCCAAGGAGGCAACGGATACACTGCGGTTGATCCTTGCCGGGTACAAGTCGGTCGAAGAGGGTGTGATCGTCAAATTATAAGTGTCTGTCATTGCGAGCGGCGATGGTTTTTATCGCCGCAAAGCAGTCTCCAGGGATGCTGGTAGGAGGATGAGTTGATGAAAATCACATCGGTTGATATCTATGATGTCAAATTGGACTCGACCCCGTCAACGCAGTGGAATCCCGTCGTCCTGCGCATCAACACCGACGAAGGGATCTATGGTCTGGGCGAGGTGGCACTGGCCTATGGCGTGGGCGCGCCGGCCGGGTTGGGGATGGTCAAACATTTGGCCGAGCGTTTTCTGATCGGCGCCGATCCATTTCGCATCGAGTACTTGTGGGACCTGATGTACCGAAAAACGTTTTGGGCTCAGGGGGGCGGGCCGGTGGTGTATGGCGGTATGAGTGCCATCGATGAGGCGTTGTGGGACATCAAGGGCAAGGCGTTGGGCGTGCCCGTTTACGAATTGCTCGGTGGGCGCGTATGGGACAAGCTGCGCGTTTATGCCAACGGCTGGTATCACGGGATGGTCTCGCCGGAGGATTATGCAGAGGGCGCGCGCAAGGTCGTCGCCGATGGCTATACGGCGATGAAATTCGACCCCTTTGCTATCACGCCCGATGGCAAGTGGGACTATCCTTTGCGCGCATTGACGTCTGAGCGTGCCGATCTGGCTTATGCCCGCGTTGAGGCCGTGCGCGAGGCCATCGGGCCGGACATCGACATCCTGGTCGAGGTCCACGGCAACCTGGGCACCACCTCGGCGATCCAGATCGGCAAGCGGCTGGAAGCGCTCAAACCATTCTTTTACGAAGAACCGGTCGATGCCTTGAATGTTGATTGTATGAAAAAAGTGGCCGACAATGTCGACATTCCTATCGCCGCCGGCGAGCGGCTTTACACCCGCTATGGGTTTCGCCAGTATATCGAAGAGCAGATTCTCGACATCTTGCAGCCCGACGTCGGCTTGACGGGCGGAATTATGGAGACAAAAAAGATCGCCACCTATGCCGAGACGTATGGCATCCATGTCCAGCCGCATAACTGCGCCGGGCCGATCTCGACGGCTGTCTCGGTCCAGGTAGACGCCTGCATCACCAACTTTATCATCCAGGAATGGTTCCCCTATCATCATGACGAGCGTTATCATCTCGTCACTGAGCCGTTGGAGCCACAGGCCAGGGACGGGTATTATGAAATCCCCAACAAGCCTGGACTGGGCGTCGAGTTGAACGAGGACGTGATCGCCAGGTACAGTTGCCTTCACATTGAATAAAGGATATGAACGATGTTCATCTTGACGATGGATGTGCAGAAAGAGACGATGCCCTTTCCACATTACTGGGAACGGTGTGTGGGTAGTGGGCACGCGGCACTGGCCTTGCGAGAGGACTGGCGACGGCATCTAAAAAGGTGTGTCGGCGAATTGGGCTTTGAGTACGTGCGCTTTCACGGTTTGCTCAACGATGACATGAGCGTATATGCTACGAGTTTTTTATCGGGACCACGTTACTCGTTTTTCAACGTGAACTCGATTCTCGATTCTTTGCGCGATATCGGGGTCAAGCCTTTTATCGAACTGAGTTTTATGCCTACTGCACTAGCGTCGGGTGACAGGACTGTGTTCCACTATAAAGGCAATATCACGCCGCCGCAGGATTACGAACTGTGGGGTGAGTTGATTCGCCGGTTGATCGCGCATTTGCTCGATCGCTATGGACTGGACGAGGTGCGCTCCTGGTTTTTCGAGGTCTGGAACGAACCAAACCTGCCCTTCTTTTGGAGTGGCACGCAAGACGAGTACTTGGAGCTGTACCGTTATGCGGCTCTGGCGATCAAGTCCGTCGATGCCGGAATTCCGGTGGGTGGACCTTCTACAGCTCGGAATGAGTGGATTCCCGAGCTCAAGGCATACTGCCGTCAGAATGGTGTGCCACTCGATTTTGTTTCCACCCACCACTATCCGACGGATGCCGCGTTGGGGCATGGTCGGGATATGGAAAAAATGATGGCAGATGTACCACGCGGCGTGTTGCGCGAGATGACGGCAAAGGCCAAAGAACAAGCAGGTGATCTGCCGTTGTACTATACCGAGTGGAACAATTCACCCAGTTGTCTCGATCCATATCACGATGATCCCTATGCCGCTGCGTTTGTGGTCAAGACAATTGTCGATAACCAGGGGCTGGTTGATGCCTATTCGTACTGGACGTTTTCGGATATTTTCGAAGAGGCGCCTTTTCCATCTGCTCCTTATCACGGCGGATTCGGCTTGCTCAACCTGTATGGCATTCCCAAGCCGACGTTTCGAGCCTTTGAATTGCTGCACCGACTGGGCGATGAGCGGATTCCCCTGGAGGGCTCTGCGCATCCAACTGTGGAGGCAGTGGCGATCAAGCAGGATGACTTGATCGACGTATTGATCTATAACCACAATGTGCCATTGGCTTTGATTGAGGAAGAAACTGTCCAAGTCGTCATCAAAGGGATCGCGGGCAGCGTGGAAGCCACCATAGAGCGAATCGATGCCGATCACGCCAATCCCAAGCGGCGCTGGCAGGAACTAGGCAGCCCCGAGTACCCGGAACGGCAGGTCCTCGTTGAACTGGAAAATGCTGCTGAGATGGTGGTCGAATCACTCGTTTGTCGCCGTCATGGTCAAGACATTGTCTTGGAGGTGGTTGTTCCGCCACATGGCGTGGCTTGTATTCGTCTCAGATGTAGGTGAGGTGATGGTATGGATGATCTATATCCTTTACGCTTTGCAGAGATTCTGCGCAATTACGGTTTTGGCGACCGCTGGATCGTCGATGCCTTTGACAAAGAAGGCTTGCCGCAAAACCATCGCATTGCCGAGACGTGGGAAGTTTGCGACCGGCCCGGCGAGTCGAGTGTGGTGGTGAATGGTTCGTTGTCCGGCAAAACGTTGCACGCGTTGATCGACGTGTACGGCGCTCAATTGTTAGGTGCGGACGTGGTTGGCAAATGCGGGACGCGTTTTCCACTCTTGATCAAGTTCCTCGATGCGTCGAACCCACTCGGCGAGCAGATCCATCAGAACGACGAACTGGCAGCCAAACAGGGGCTGACCGATCCGGGCAAGACCGAGGCCTGGTACATGCTCAAGGTGCGCGACGGGGCGACGATCCGGTGTGGCAACGACGATGGCGTGACTGAACAGCGGGTACGCGAAGCGCTGCTAGACGGGACGATCCGCGAGACAATGCGCGAGTACGTCGTGCAGCCGGGCGATGCTTTTTTGCTGTATGCCGGGACGATGCATTATTCAGCCGGCGGCGTGCTGTTTTACGAGATTATGCAAAACTCGGACGTGATCATTGGCCTGCGCCCGCCTGCCGGCGATTTGACCGCGGCGGAAAAAGAGGCTAAAGTAGAGTTGGCGCTGGAAGGCATTCATCTCGAAAATGGGTTCGAGTGCAAGATCGTGCCGCTGATAGTGCAACAAGGGACGAATAAACGCTCGTTCGTCTTTGCCTGCACTTACTTTGTTTTGGAAAGGTTGGATCTGCTCGATCCATACAGACTCGACTGTGACGGCGACCGTTTTTACGTGTTGTCACAGATCGAGGGCAGTTCTGTTATCGAATGTGGCGCATATCGGGTGCCGATGCGGGCGGGTTATACGTGTATGCTGCCTGCTTGCCTGGGTGAGGTGACGATCATCCCTGATGGCAGATGCGCTTTGCTCAAGTCATATCTGCCGGATTTGATGCACAATGTCGTCGCGCCGTTGCGCGAGGCGGGCTTTGCCGATGAGGATATCGTGGCTTTGGGAGGCAAGACAGCATTAAATCCACTGCGGAGATTTTTAGCGCAGGCGTGATGCGTGAAACGTCAGGACAAGAACTGCTCGTTTGATGCATTACGGATGACGCGTCACGCTTCACGTTTCATGAAGGACTGATGAAAGACACCAAAGCATCGCTTGAACAATATTATGCGTTGTTCGTTACCTATCTCAAGCCACATTGGCCGCTGGCATTGCTGCTGGCTGTGCTGCTGTTTGGCAATATTGGCCTGAGATTGGTCAATCCACAGATCATGCGCCAGTTCATTGATACGGCCATTGCCGCGGCGACAGACATCGCTGCGGCTGATGAAACCGTGCTGATCAATGCTGCGCTGCTCTTTTTGGGCGTGGCTGTCGTGCAACAAATTGTCTCCGTGTTGGTGATCTATGTCGGCAAGGATGTGGGCTGGAAGGCGACCAACGCTTTGCGCTCCGATCTGGCGCGGCACTGTTTGGGCCTCGATATGTCGTTTCACAACGCGCACCGGCCCGGCGAGTTGATCGAACGCATCGACGGCGATGTGAACCAACTGTCCAATTTCTTTTCCCAGTTTGTGGTCCAGATCGTTGGAAACGCCCTGCTGTTGGTGGGCGTGCTGGTGATGCTCTTTTTGACGGATTGGCGGGCGGGAGGCGCTTTGGCTGTGTTTGTGTCGATCTCGCTGCCAATTATGGTTGGCTTGCAGGGGTTTGGCGCGGGGATGTGGGAAGAGGAACGCCAGGCGCGCGCCGATCTGTTTGGGTTCCTGGAAGAACGGCTGGCGGGCACGGAGGACATCCGTTCGAGCGGAGCCAAAGCGTATGTGATGCGCCGCTTTTACGAATTGTTGCGCACGGCGTATCAGCGGGTTGTCAAGGCCGGTGCGGTTGGTGCGGGGATCACCTATAACACTGCCAACGTGCTCTTTGGTGTGGGGATGGCAGCCTCTTTGGCGGTAGGGGCCTGGCTCTATTTGCAGGGTGAGATCACAGTTGGCACGGTCTATTTGATCTTTAACTATGGCAATTTGCTCGCGATGCCGATCGAGATCATTGCCCGGCAGATGCAGGATCTCCAGCGCGCGGGAGCGGGCGTATCTCGGGTGCGCGAATTGCTGAGCGTCAAACCCAGCATTACAAGCACGTTTTCGGAACTCACGTTGCCGGAAGGCGCGTTGGCCGTCGCGTTCCGCAGCGTCACCTTTGGCTATGCTCCAGAAACCAGGCAAATCGATCTCTCGGATGGCGACACAGATACACCTGGCGATGAATCTTTGGCCACAGATGTGGTCTTGGAGAAAGAGATGGTCCTGCAAGATGTAACCTTTTGTTTGGCACCGGGCAAGGTGCTTGGGTTGCTGGGGCGCACGGGCAGCGGCAAGACGACGTTGAGCCGCCTGTTGTTCCGGCTGTACGACCCCGACTATGGGACAGTGTGTTTGGGCGGTGACGATCCGATCGACCTGCGCGCTTTGCCGCTCGACGAGGTGCGCCGTCGTGTCGGGGTGGTCACCCAGGACATCCAGCTTTTCCAGGCGACGGTGCGCGACAACCTGACGTTGTTCGACGATACTATACCCGATGAACGCCTCCTGGACGTGATCGAAGACCTGGGGATGCATTCCTGGCTGGACTCACTCGCCAATGGCCTGGACACCGAACTGGCCTCGGGCGGCGGCAGCCTGTCAGCCGGGGAAGCGCAGCTTTTTGCCTTGATGCGCATCTTTATGCAGGATCCCGGATTGATCATCCTCGACGAGGCGTCGTCGCGCCTGGACCCGGTGACGGAGAAACTGATCGAACATGCCCTGGATAAATTGATCCAAGGGCGCACGGCCATCGTTATCGCTCATCGTCTGGGCACTGTTGGACGCACGGACGAGATCATGATCCTGGAAGGTGGCAAGATCGTGGAACATGGCGGGCGCAGTCAGTTGTCCCGCGATCCGTCGTCGCATTTTTACCGGTTGCTGCAAACTGGCCTGGAAGAGATGCTGGTATGAGCGAATCGACTCAAGAGGTTCCCAAATTCTCTACCTGGGCCTTTGCCTGGCGTGTGGCTTTGTTTCGTCCGCTGCTGTATTTTGGCATGACGGCGATTGAACTGGTTGTGTTTGCGGTTCTGCCATTGATCACCGGGGTGCTGATCCGTGCATTCTTTGACGTGTTGACCGAGGGATCGACGTGGCAGATCGGCGGCGCGGTGGTTGGCGTGTGGGGCGTTTGTGTGCTGATCGTGATCAAAGATATTGTCAATGCCACTGTGTTTTTGCTCGATTTTTACTGGTTTTTTGCCTATCAGGACAGTATAGGGGCCTTGTTACGGCGCAATCTGTTCGATCGCATCCTGGATCGCCCGGGTGCGCGTGCCGTGCCTGAATCGCCCGGCGAGGCGATCAGCCGCTTTCGCGGTGACGTGGGCGCAATCGGCGATTTTATGGAGGGCATCAATTTCCTGGTCGAGTTTGGCGTCCTGGCGGTGGTTGCGGCACTCGTGATGTTGACCATCGAACCGCGCACCACGCTGATCATTCTCGGGCCGTTGGTGCTGGTGATTGTCATTGCCAACGTGGCGATGCGCGGCATCCAAAAATATCACCAGGCGGCTCGCCAGGCGGCAGGCAAGGTGACGGGCTTTATCGGCGAACTGTTTGGCGCGGTACAGGCGGTCAAGGTGGCGAGCGCGGAAGGACGTGTGGTGGCGCGTTTTGAACGACTCAATGACGCGCGCCGCAAGGCCGACCTCAAGCGGACGCTGTTTGTCGAACTGATCGAAGCCGTGTTTCACAATTTTGGCAACCTGGGCACAGGGTTCATCTTGTTGCTGATGGCCGGTGGGATGCACGCCGGCCTGATCTCGATCGGCGATCTGGCCTTGTTCGTGCACTATTTGGGTTTGCTCACTCAATCGACGGGGATGTTTGGCATGATCGCCGCACAGTATCGCCAGGCCAGGGTCTCGTTTGGGCGACTGATCGAGTTGTTGCAGGGTGGCCCGCCAGAGGTGCTGGTTGCACACAATCCCGTCTATTTGCGTGGCCCGTTCTCCGAGGTGCCTTATGTCGCCAAGGTCGACGATCACCGTCTGGATAGATTGGACGTTTCTGGCCTGACGTTTGTGTATCCCGATACAGGGCGCGGTGTTCAAGATATTAGTTTTGTGGTGCAGCGCGGCACGTTCACGGTAATCACGGGGCGCATTGGTTCGGGCAAGACCACGCTGCTGCGCGTCCTGCTTGGCTTGCTGCCGGCCAATGCAGGCGAAATCCGCTGGAACGGCGAGCTGGTTGAGGATCCAGCAAGCTTTTTCGTGCCACCGCGCAGCGCTTACACGGCCCAGGCGCCATTGCTGTTCAGTGAGTCGCTTCAGGACAACATCCTGATGGGACTGCCCGAAGACAAGGTTGATTTGCAGCGCGCCCTCTACCTGTCGGTGATGCAGCAAGACGTGGAGAGCCTCGAAAACGGGCTCGACACCGTACTGGGGACCAAGGGGGTCAAACTCTCTGGCGGACAGCGGCAAAGGGCGGCGGCAGCACGCATGTTTGTGCGCCAGCCAGAACTGTTGGTTTTTGACGATCTGTCCAGCGCGCTTGACGTAGAGACAGAGCATACACTGTGGGAACGGGTGTTTGCGGACGCCGGCGCGACGTGTCTGGCTGTGTCGCACCGGCGGCCAGCGCTGCGGCGTGCCGATCGCATTATTGTCCTCAAGGATGGGCGCATCGAGGCGCAAGGTAAGCTAAGCGAACTGTTGGCTACGAGCCCTGAAATGCGGTGTTTGTGGCAGCAGGCTTCTCATACACTTGAAGAAGGGATAACATAGAGATGGATGATATGGTCAAGTTTGCGCCCGAATTGCGTCGCCGGGTCTGCGACATTTTTTGTGCAATAGGTGCTGCGCAATCCGTATCGGAGCGCGTTGCCGATTCATTGGTCGAGAGTAACCTGATGGGCCACGACTCGCATGGCATTATCCGCGTGCCGTTTTATGTGCGGGCGATTCGTGATGGCCGGCTCAAGCCCGGTGGTGAGATCCAGATCGCGCGCCAGAGTGCGTCAACGGCCGTACTCGACTGCGACTGGGCATTTGGGCAGGTGGCGGCCAAGCAGGGCATCGAACTCGCCATGGCCAAAGCGCGCCAGCACGATATTGCGATGGTTACGCTCTATCGTTGCCAGCACATCGGCCGGCTGGGCGAGTACGTGGCGATGGCCGCAGAACAGGGCTTTGTGGGACTGGTTCTCTGCAACGGTTCGGGACCTGGCGGCACGGTTGCGCCTTTTGGCGGCATTGGCCGGGCGATCGGCACCGATCCCATTGCCTGGGGCGTGCCTTCTACTGGCAAGCCTGTTTTCGCCGATTTTGCAACTTCGGCCGTTGCACACGGCAAGGTGCAGGTTGCCCACGACAAAGGGCTGGATGTCCCGCTCGGTTGGATCCTGGACAAAGATGGGCAGCCAACGCAAAACCCCCAGGATTTGTTCGAGGGAGGTATGATGCTGCCCTTTGGTGGGCACAAGGGCTATGCGCTGGGCGTGATCGTCGAGTTGCTGGGCGGCGGGTTGAGCGGCGCGGGTGTCTCTCTGCAGCCCGATTACCAATGGAGCCAGGGGACGGTGATGGTGGCGATCAACGTCGAGGCGTTCCAGCCGCTGGATGCGTTCCGGCAGGTGGTGGGCGACTTTACAGAGCGTATCAAGCTGACCCCACGCGCGGAGGGATGTGACGAGATCCTGATGCCGGGAGAACCGGAATGGCGGTGCAAGGCAAAACGTGAGCAGCAGGGCATCCCGGTGCCGGAAAAGACGTGGGATCGGATTGGCGAGACGGCTGAATCACTGGGCTTGACATGGGATTGACCTATTCTATGACAGATAATCTACAAATCGTCGGCCTGGGGCTGGCTACGCTCGACGTGTTGCTGCGCCTCAAAGAGATGCCGACTTGGGAACGCGGGTCCCGTCTAGGCGGCTTTCGTTTTGACGGCGGCGGATTGGTTGGCACGGCAATGGTCGCAGCGGCCAAATTGGGAGCCAAGGTCGGGTTTATCGGTACGGCGGGCACAGACGATGCGGCTGACCTCAAACTCAAGTCGATGGTTGAGTGCGGTGTGGATCTGAGCCACCTGGTTCGCCGCGCGGGGCCAGACGATCAGATCGTGATCGTGCACGTCCACGCCGAAACGGGCGAGCGTCTTTTTTCAGGTATGGAGACCTGGCGACGGCAGCAGTTACGTCCTGAGGAATTAGAGCAGGCGTATATCACCTCGGCTGACTATTTGCATATCGATGGTTTTCATCACCAGGCAGCGCTTCAGGCTGCCAAGTGGATGAAAGAGGCGGGCAAAACGGTGGTGATGGATGGCAGCAAAACCAACAGACCGGTAAGCGAGCAGCATCGAGAACTTGTGCCTTACGTCGACGTGCTGATCACTGGTGAGGGATACGCTCGGGGATTGACCGGTCTCGACGACGTCTGGCAGGCTGGCAAGGAAATCCTCAAGATGGGCCCGCGCATCTTTGTCGAGACGGTCGGCGAGCGTGGCTGTTACACGGTCACGGCTCAAGAACAGTTCCACACGCCGGCGTTCGAGATCGACGTGGTGGATACGACCGGCGCGGGTGACGTGTTTCACGGGGCGTACATCGTTGGCTTGCTGCACGGATGGGATGCGCGGCAATGCGCTCGTTTTTCAACAGCGGTCTCGGCGATCAAGTGCACCAATCTGGGCGGTCGTGCCGGGATTCCGACGTTTGAACAGACGATGGCTTTTTTGCGGGAACGGGGGATCGCGTTGGAGGCGTGAGGCGTAAAACGCGAGACGTGATGCGTCAGTGGCTTTGGTGTGATTTGGTAAGAAAGAAAGAGATGGATGCGTGAAATGAACATGCTTGAGGAAGGTTCCGAATTGATGTTGGACTTTGCCAAGTTGTCCAAGGTGGCGCAATGCGGCGAGGCGGTTTTGCCGGTTGCGGTTCAGGACGCAGACACCAAAGAGGTGCTGCTCCTGGCATATGCGAACAAGGCCGCGTTTGATCATACGCTTGAACACGGCGTTGCCACCTTTTGGAGTACATCCAGGAACGAACTGTGGATCAAAGGCGCGACATCTGGCGATACGCTGCAAATCGTCGAGATTCGGGTCAATTGTGAGCAAAATTCATTGTTGTACCTCGTCAAACCATTAGGTGAGGGGGCATGCCATACCAGGGATAACCTTGGCAAAGCGCGTGCCAGTTGTTATTATCGAAAAATTCAGGATGGACAATTGACGTCCATCTAGTGTTATCGATCGAGAGAAAGGAGTATTGTATTTGTGAACAAGCTCAAATTAGGGATTCCCAAAGGTAGCCTGCAAGAGTCTACCATCCGCCTTTTTGCCAGGGCGGGTTATAAGGTTGTCGTGGCTGGCCGTTCTTACACGCCGCGGATCGACGATCCAGAAATAGAGTGTTTGATGTTTCGTGCCCAAGAGATGGCGCGATATGTGGAGCGCGGCATTTTGGATGTGGGGCTAACCGGAAAAGATTGGATCGTCGAAAACGAGGCCGATGTGATCGAGGTTGAGGATCTCGTCTACAGCAAGGCTACGTCGCAATCCTATCGCTGGGTGGTGGCTGTACCCGAGGATTCGGACATTCACGGTGTGCAGGATCTGGCAGGAAAACGCATTGCCACCGAACTGGTTCAGGCAACCCGGCGCTACCTCGAAAGACATGGCGTGTCGGCAGAGGTGGAATACTCGTGGGGCGCGACAGAGGCCAAAGCGCCGTTGTTGGTTGACGCCATCGTCGAGGGAACGGAGACGGGGTCTTCTTTGCGTGCGAATCGCCTGCGTATCGTGGACACGGTTGTCGATTCGAACACCAAACTGGTCGCCAACCGGCAGGCCTGGGAGACGCCCTGGAAGCGCGAAAAAATCGACGTGTTGGCCATGTTGCTCAAGGGGGCATTGGAGGCCGAAAGCAAAGTTGGCCTCAAGATGAACGTGCCCAAGTGCAAGCTGGCGCAGGTTTCGGGCCAACTCTCTTCGCTGCACACGCCGACCATCTCCAACCAGGCCGATCCGGACTGGGTCGCACTTGAAGTCATCATTGACGAGTACGTCGTTCGCGATCTGATTCCCAGGCTCAAAAAAGCCGGCGCGGAGGGCATCATTGAATACCCACTTAACAAGGTCATTTACTGACTAGAATAGGGAGGCGTATATGCCCAAGATAACGATTATCGGCGCGGGAAGTTTTGTCTTTGCCCGCCGGCTGGTGACTGACATTCTCACCTGGCCATCGTTGCAAGATTCGGTCATTGCCTTGATGGACGTCGACGAGACCAAGCTGGAGACGATGGCTGCGCTGACGCGGCGTATGATCGCACAGTCCCAAACCGGAGCCAAGGTAGAAGCGGCTACCGACCTGGGTGCGGCCCTCGATGGAGCCGATTACGTGACCGTTTCGATTCGTGTAGGACACGGGCGCCGCCACATCGAGATCCCACTCCGTTATGGCATCGACCAGGCGATTGGTGACACAGCCGGACCGGGCGGCGTTTTCTACTTTTTGCAGAATGCGCCGGCGATGGTCGAGATCGCCAGGACAATGCAGCAAGTTTGTCCTGACGCGCTGATGCTCAACTATACCAACCCGATGGTGATGTTGTGTTGGGCCATCGAGCAGTTGAGCTCGATCAAATACGTTGGCCTGTGTCACTCGGTGCAGGGCACGGCCATGGCCCTGGCGGGCTATATCGGTGTGCCCTTTGAGGAGGTGGCGTACTGGGTGGCAGGGATCAATCATATGGCCTGGTTTCTCAAGTTCCTATGGAAAGGGCAGGACGCCTACCCGTTGCTCTGGAAAGCGATGGACGATTCCGAGATCTATGAGCAAGATATCGTCAAATGGGAGGTGATGAAATACTTTGGAGCGTTTGTCTCCGAGTCGTCGATCCATATGTCCGAATACGTGCCTTATTTTCGGCGCACGCCGGACCTGATCGATCGTCATACCAGTGAGAAAATGTGGGGCGTAGCGTCCAAAGGAACCAGCCGCCAGGACCGAATGGCGGCCTGGCAAAACCGCCGCCAGGCGCAAGAGGAAGAAAATCGGCGTCTGGCTTTTGGAGAGGCCGAGATTCCCATTGTGCGCAGCCACGAGTATTTTAGCCTGATTTTGAATGCAATAGAGACCAATACGCCTTTTGTTTTTAACGGGAACGTGCTCAATACCGGCTTGATCACCAACCTGGCAGCGAATGCGATCGTCGAGGTGCCGATCCTGACCGATGGGTGTGGATTGCACCCCTGTTACGTGGGCGATCTACCTCCCGCTTTGGCCGGACTCAACCGCAGCAACCTGAACTTGCAAGAACTGGCGGTGAAGGGGTTTGTAGAACGCGACCGCGAATCCATCTACCAGGCGATTCAGCTCGATCCATTGACATCGGCCAAGCTGTCGCTGCCAGAGATCAGGCAAATGGTTGATGAGATGTTTGAAGCGCATGACGATTATATTGGCTTTTAGCATAAAGTGAGGAGTGGTGTGAGATGAAGCTTGGGGTGGATGTGTATAGCCTGCGGTTACAGCCGTGGGATGCGTTTGGACAGTTGGAATACGCGAGCAAACTGGGGATCGACCTGGTTCATTTCTCCGAGGTTGGCTTTTTGGACAGTCTGGAAGATGCGTATCTGAAGCGGCTCAAGGCCCGCGCCGATGCGTTGGGGCTTGCGCTCGAAGTGGGCATGGGCTCGATTTGCCCCACGTCAAATCGTTTTTCCGGCGAGCTTGGCACGGCGGAGAATCAAGTGCGCGATATGCTGCACGTGGCCGACCTTTTGGGCTCAAAGACGCTGCGCTGCTACCTGGGTGAAAATCAAGATCGCAGCGGCGAACTGCCGTTGGAAGCGCACATCGAGGCGACGATCGCGACTTGCCGGGCGGTGCGCAGTCAGGCGATCGACCTGGGAATAAAGATCGCCATCGAGAATCACGCCGGAGATTTGCAGGCATGGGAGCTTGCTGCCTTGATTCAAGAAGCCGGGCCTGACTACGTCGGGGCGTGCATCGACGCAGGCAACCCGCTGTGGGTAGCCGAAAGTCCATTTGTCACCCTGGAGCACTTGGCTCCTTATATCGTAACCAGCCACATTCGGGATACGGCAGTATGGGCGCATCCGCAGGGTGCGGCCGTGCAGTGGATGGCGATGGGCCAGGGATGTATTGGCATTGACGAATGGGCCAGGCTGTTTCAGGAAAAATGTCCAGATTCGTCATTCACGCTCGAGATCATTACCGGCGGAGCGGCCAAGGTGCTGAACTATTTTGAACCGGCATTTTGGGCGGCATATCCCAGTGCACGCGCATCCGAGTTTGCGCAGTTTGTCAAGTTGGTCGAACGCGGCCAGCCGCCGCTTGCGCCGATGCTGACCGCATCCTGGAGTACAGACATTCCTGAATACAAAGCTGCCTTGACGGTGCAGCAGCGTCTCGACCTGGAGCGGAGCGTGCGGTATTGCCGCCAGACATTGGGCATTGGGTCCGCGTAGGGAGTTCGATTTACATCGCCAAGATAAGACATGGAGGTTGAACGACGACAGCGCCAATTGGATTGGCGCTGTCGTGTTTTGCAATGTTTGTGTTACGAAATCGTTACGTTGCGTCTCCGGCTAGGTATGGTATAATGAATTTGGGTTTTTTGCGCGCTGGTTCAAAAAACTAACCAGAGACGTGGGATGGGGGCCCAGGCCAGTTAAGGTCAAGTTGTCAACTAGATGAGGGAGAGACCATGATCCGGCTATATATGGCTGCCTGGAGCGACGTAGGACAGCAGAGAGAACTGAATCAAGATCGTGTATTCTACCAGATGCTTCAATCGACAGACGCCGAACCCGTTGCAGTCTGTTTGGTTGCCGATGGGATGGGAGGACATCTCGCAGGAGAGGTCGCCAGCCATTGGGTTGTCGAAACGCTAAAACGCGAATTGGCAGATCAATTCTTACCCCCCGATCCGCGCCAGACGCTGCAGTTGAGCGGCGAACAGTTGAGAGCGATGAAAAAAGCGGCGACGAATGGCTTGCATCCGTCTGATGTGCCGATGATACAACAGCTTCGCCAGGCTGTTACCCGGGCTAACGAGGCCGTGCACCAGTATGCGCTCAATCGCCCGCAAGAGGCTATGGGGGCCGGTTCCACGTTGACCATGGCCTTTGTCAAAGGGAAACGTGTTTTTGTCGTGAATGTGGGTGACAGCCGGACCTATCTGCTTCGCCAAGGGCAGTTGGTACAGTTGACACAGGATCACTCTCGCGTCGCCGAACTGGTCGCTGCTGGCCAATTGACGCCTCAAGAAGCTTGGAATCATCCACAAGCGGGGCTGATCACGCGTTGCCTCGGCTATATCGAGCAGGTTGATGTGGATATCAAGCCCTATACCCTCGAGTCGGGAGATTGTTTGTTGCTTTGTTCTGATGGACTGTGGGAAATGGTACGCGATCCGGCGGAAATCAGTCAGATTGTGGAATCTGCACCCAATCTACAAGCTGCTGCACGTCAGCTTGTAGAAGCCGCAAATCGTGCCGGCGGCAAGGATAACATTGCGGTTGCACTGCTGCGCCTTGCCGAATATCCGGACATTGTTTTTTAGGGCATTCTCTCAATCTAGAAAGAGCGAGAAGCCAAAACCCGGCTTCTTGATGCCATCTTGAAGAACCCCCCCCTGGAAAGGTGATCTCCAGGGGGGTGATTTTTTGCGGAATCAGGCTTGTGTAGGACGTTTGGCCAGCTTTTTGCCGACAATCAGGCCCATCACAAGTGCGAAAGCTGATACCCCTCCGACAATAGTCAGACCGGTGATATCGTTCTTTTCAAAGTTGCCTGGTGGCATCGCGGCGCCGGCAACGCTGACGGCAACCGGGGTGCGCGTCGGCCGGCGGGTGGCCGTAGGAGAGGGCAAGGGTGTCGGACTCGACGTTGGTGTCGGCGACGGCGTAAACGTCGGCGTAAAGGTTGGCGTCGGCGTGTTGGTTGGCGTCGGCGTGTTGGTTGGCGTCGGCGTGTTGGTTGGCGTGTTGGTTGGCGTCGGCGTGTTGGTTGGCGTGCTGGTCGGCTGGACCGGCGCGGCAGCAACGCTATATGCACGCGGTGGCGCGGCAACTGCAACCGCAGTTAGGCTGGTGTTGTCTACAAATGCAGCTTCATACTGGAAGCGCCACTTGTTCCACCCCATGATCCACACGGTGACGTATTCACCTTGCGCTTGCGTTGAAACCTGGCTAGGCACCCATTGGTTTGTGCCATCGGCCGCTTTGGTATGCCCATCGTGTACAGAGCTACTCCACACGACGTTGGGCGGCGGATCCAGAACCTGGATGCGTTGGTCGGTTTTGGGATCCTTTGGAGGCTGCCAGCCTGTGGGGTCAATGCCGATCTTGATTTGATAGTTGCCGAGATCGTTTGCTCCGGAAACCATCTGGCCGTTGACCCAGTGAGTGTCACGGGCGCTCAGGATCTGCAAAAAGGCTGAAAAAGTGACTTTGGCATTTGCCGGGACCTTGACACGCTGCCAGATGCCAGCCTTGTGCAGTGCATAAGTGTTGAACCATTGTATGGATTGGTCCCCGTGCTGCAGACGGGCGCGAATGTCGTCACTGCCGTCATTTTCGGGACGCTGAATGATCTTCCATTCGGGTTCGTAATATTCGCCTGATTTGGCGGACTGGTGGAACCAAGGATACCAACCTACACTGACGTACGATGACAGTGCAGTTTGACGAAACTTGCCTTCGAAACTCGGATTGACTAACAGGTTACCACTAGACTGTCTTGGCGGCGTTGCCAGAGACACCGGGCCGGAAAAGACCAGCAAACCGATCAAAATCCCCAAAATCGCCAGACTACGAAGTGATAAGCGCATAAAATCTCCTTTTTCTCCCAAGTTTGGGGGCCAGAGTGGCGAACATTATACCCGAATTTGGGGGTTAGCGCAAACATTCACTTCATGTTAGCGCAAATGTGTGTTTTGTCAATTTTGACCCGCGGGTGTAAACAGCACCGTGGCGCGTGCTCTGTCCCGCCTGCTGCACCAGTGTGGGGGTGCAGATGCCGGGTGTGGCGTTTTCTACTGCTAAAGAGGCAAAAATCGCACTTTTTATAGTGCTAATATGCCTCAAAGTTAATTTGTTATTCAAACTATTCCGGCAGCGAGTGGCTCGAATTTGGAGGTGAGTTGGGATTCGACAGCTTTGCTTTTCAAGTGGATCGCCGGTCAGGCGCAACTCATTTTGGTCTTGCGGACCATCTCGCGCCGCCAAGCGCGAGCTTTGCGCAGTGCCAAAAAGCTGCCTGGGGTGAAAACAAGTTGACACACGTTTCATTTGTGGGTACAATGCTTCCAACAAGATCTGTTCCCCGGTTTCTGATCTCGTTTGCCATCACCGTTTCAGCACTTGAGCAGGTGGACAATATATGAAAACATATCAAGTACCTTACGGCGACGCTTTTCTTGCTTTTGCATTGCCCGACACGATGCGCGGACATTTGGTGACGTCTCGATCGGTGTTGCCGCTCGATGATGTCCCGTCGGCGATCGGCGAGGCCCTGGCGCATCCCGTGGATTCCCTGCCTTTGGTCGAATTGGCCAGGCCGGGCGACACAGTTTGTATCGTGTTTACCGATATCACCCGTTCTAGTCCCGATCATCTTTTGGTACCGGCGATCCTGGACGAGTTGGCACGCGCGGGCGTGCGCGACGAGAACGTTACCTTGTTGTGTGGCATTGGCATGCATCGCCCCAGCACACTTGAGGAAAAAGTGTCCAAGCTGGGGTCGGCAGTCGTCGAACGCTATCGGGTGATCGACAACGAGCCGCAAAACCCGGAGGCTTTGGTCGATTTGGGCGTCGTCAACGGCATTCCACTCTCGGTGCACAAAGCTGCCTATGAGGCCGACTTGCTTATCGCAACCGGCATCGTCGAGCCGCACCAGTATGCCGGCTATTCGGGCGGGCGCAAGACGCTGGCCGTTGGTGCGGCCGGGGAGGCGTTGATCAAATACAGCCATGGCCCTCAATTTATCGACGATCCGAACACAAGGCTGGGCAAAACAGAGAATAATCCGTTTCACGAGGCCATCACCGAGGCGGCATTACGGGCTGGACTGAACTTTATCGTCAATGTGGTGCTTGACGATGACAAGCGCGTGGTCCGTGTGATGGCCGGTGCGCCGGTCGAGACATATGAACGATTGGTTGCATTTGCCCGCGAGATTTACGAGGTGCCCGTTCCTCAACAATATGACGTCGCGATTGGCGGGGTAGGCGCACCCAAGGATGCCAATCTCTACCAGGCCAGCCGGGCGGCGAGTTATCTTTTTTTCGCGCCGACCCCGGTCGTGCATCCGGGCGGCTATCTGATCGTCCCCGCGCGCTGCCAGGAGGGAGCGGGGGAGGGGGTGGGGGAGCAGCGCTTTTTGGCCGCGATGCGCGATGCGCCCAACGTGCAGTTCATCCTCGATGACGCGCGTCAAAACGGTTACCCGCCGGGCCAGCAGCGTGCCTTTGTCATGGCCAAGGTGCTGGAGCAGTGCCAGGTTGTGATCGTCGGCAGCGAGACGCCTCAAATCGTGCGCGACTGCAAAATGATCCCGGCAGCGACGATCAAAGAGGCTTTGCAGATCGCAGCCGCAGATCTGGGTGCGGAATTGGACGTGTTGGTGGTGCCACACGCGTTATTGACGCTGCCAGTGGTGGAAGGTGTTGATCCTCCCTTGGCTCCGCGATAGTGTCAGCGCACTAACCGCAAGATAAATAACCAGGAGCAGTGACCATAAAGATCGCACAACTCGGCCCACCGGACGCCGACCACTCGACTGGCTTGGTTTTATGCTGGCGCGACCGCCTGCTATTCGCGCTTGAAGAGCGTCGCAACTGGCGCGATCGAGGTCAGGCCCAGATCGCACGCCTGATCGGCATCGGCGGGCACGTCGAGGCGGGGGAGACGTGGGCGCAGGCGGTGCGGCGCGAGGCGCATGAAGAAGCGGGCTTGGATATCACCTTTGTCGCGCCGGACAGAACGCTGCTCTTTGGCGAGGACGGCGTGACACAGGACATCACGGCCGAACTAGACTGCCCCCCGCCACGTCCGTTGTTTATCTGGAGCACCCTTTTTCGCTTTGGCCGCCCGCCTGATGAAAAGATGCCTCATTTCATCAATCCCGTCTTTCTTGCCACCGCGCCCGACGACGTCGAACCGGATCCAGGTATGGAAGTGCCGGGGGTCCTGGCGATCACGGAAGCGCAGTTGTGCCTCGCTGCCCAAAAGCCACTAACGATTGGCGATTTAGTAGATAGCGGGGCCGGGTTCTGGTCGGCCCAGGATATACCATTGGCTACATTCATCGATCCGTCGGGCAGCGCGCAGTGGTATGTGGCATTCTTGAGTCTAGGCCCGAGCCGGACCTGAGACCTGGCGGGTTCACCAAAACCCCTCAAGTCTCGTCATCGAGAGGAAGGAAAAATGTCTACAATCGGCAAGGATATAGCCCGAGGCTGCGGGCGGGCGATGGTGATCCGCGTGATTGCGATCGTGGTCGGCGTTCCGCTGGCAGGTGCGTTGATTGCGATTCTCCTGGCGTTGGCGAGCGCCTTCGAGGCCAGACCCTGGGTGCTGGTTGTCGCAGGCGGCGTGTCGCTGGTGCTTCTTTTTGGCGCTGCCGCAGCCTTTATGTTTATCGTCATCTATCAACGCAAAAACAAGCTGGACGCGCTCTTTGCGCCACTCGGGCTGTCCGGTAAAGCCTACGACAGTTTTTTTCGCCAATATCACGGCACCATGCAGGATAGACAGGTCGACGTCTGGTTTTATCGCGGGCCGGTCCTCGAGATCGAGGTCAGCACGTCGCTCCAGACACGGCTCGGGGTGACCGGGCCGCACGCGGACACGCGGTTTTTGGCGGGGTTGGCAGGACGCCAGCCTTTGCCATTGAACGATCCCACGACGGACGATCTGACCGTCTTTGCTCACGACGAAGGTTGGACGCGCGCCTTGTTGGCCAACCCGCACGCGGTCGAGCTTGTACGGCAGTTGATTGCCTTGGACAGCATGTTTTCGCGCCAGCAGGTCATCTTGCGCCCCGGCACGTTTCGTTTGATGTTGTCCGGCAGCAGGCGGTTGTTCGGGATCGATCTCGAACCGGAGCGCGTGCACTGCTGGGTGAATGCGCTGCTGCGGTTGGTGCACATTGCCGAGCACCTGCCCGCGCCCCAGGTGACGGACGAGATATCGTCGGCGGAACAGTTTGCCCGCCGGCTGCGCAACCGCAACCCGTACTGGACACTCTGGGTGGCGCTGGGTACGGTGGTGTTCATCTTGGCTTGTTCGGCGGTCGTGACTGCTGCGGTGATATGGATGGCCAATATGTAGTGATCGGTGGGTGGTAACCAGATAGGGGAAAGGCTTATGAGACTTTTATCGTGGAACGTGAACGGCATCCGTGCCGTACAAAACAAGGGCTTTTTGGAGTGGCTGCAGGCCGAATCGCCCGACGTGCTCTGCGTGCAGGAAACCAAGGCCCAGAAAAACCAACTCGACGAAGCACTGCTCAAGCCGGACGGCTATCACACCTACTGGCACTCGGCGCAGCGCAAGGGGTACAGCGGTGTGGCCACGTTCAGTAAGCGTGAGCCCATCTCGGTGCAAGAAGGCTTTGGCATCGACGAGTTTGATGCCGAGGGACGGGTGCTGATGACCGAGTATTCCGGATTCAAGCTATTCGGGATCTATTTTCCCAACGGCAAGCGCAGTCCGGAACGCCTTGATTACAAGCTGCGTTTTTACGAGACCTTTCTTCACTATTGTGACGAGCTGCATGCCCAGGGCGACAAGCTTATCATTTGCGGCGACGTCAATACCGCACACCAAGAGATTGATCTGGCAAACCCCAAGGCGAACGCAAGTGTCTCCGGTTTTTTGCCCGAGGAGCGCGCCTGGCTGGACAACTATTTCGAGCACGGTTTCGTGGACACGTTTCGCGTTTTTCATCCTGATGAACCGGATCGTTATACGTGGTGGACCTATATCAGCCGCGCTCGCTCGCGGAATGTGGGCTGGCGGATCGACTATTTCTGGGTTTCCGAGAGCCTGATGCCGGCAGTCAAGGACGCCGACATTTTGTCCGAGGTGATGGGGTCGGATCACTGCCCGGTGATGCTAGAGCTAGATGAAAGCAAGCTCTAGTACGATGGCGACCCATCCCCTTCCCTTTCTGCAAAATGGCGTTGCCCAGGTGGCGATCATTGTGCCCGACCTGGACGCGGCGGTCGAGCAGTACTGGGCCTTGTTTGGCATCGGGCCGTGGCACTTTTACACCTATGGCAAGCCGCTGGTCAAAGAGATGTCCTATCACGGCCTGCCGGCAGACTACAAGATGCGCATCGCGCTCTCGTATCTGGGGCCGTTGCGCATCGAGTTGATCGAGCCGCTAGAAGGCGATACGGTGTATGCCGATTTTGTTGCCGAGCACGGTTACGGCGTGCATCATTTTGGGATCCTGGTGCAGGACATGGACGCGGCCATTGCCGACGCACATGCCGCCGGACTGGAGATGATTATGGATGGCGCCGGCTTTGGCCTCGATGGCGACGGGCACTATGCCTACCTAAACACACAAAACAAGATCGGTGTGACGCTAGAGCTGATCGAACGGCCCCATGGCCGGATCGCGCCGGAGAAAATCTATCCCCCTCTCAAAGAACTCGAGTGACCACATGCCATCCATTTCGATCCCGACCAAGCATTCGATCCTGGATGAGGATGCGCTCGGTGCGTGGCTCGTTTCACAGTACGCGCTGAACGGGGCGGCGACCTGCCGGTTCTTTCGCCAGAGCATGAGTGACGTCTATCTCGTCGAATCGACGGGGGCGACGTTCTTTTTCAAAGTGTACATGCACGGCCGGCACACCCGGAACGAGATCGAAGCCGAGCTCGAGTTCCTGGACGATTTGCGCTCGCACCATATCGCAGTCGCGTCTCCGATCGAGAACGGCCGCGGTGGTTATTTGAACGCATTCGACGCACCAGAAGGGACACGATACGGCATCCTCTTTGCGGCGGCTACCGGCATAGAGCCTCAAGAAACCAACCCGCAGCACAGCCGCCAGTTTGGGCGTCTGGCCGCGCGCATCCACCGTTGTGCGGACGAACGGGGAAAACCATACCGGCGCTGGCATTTGGATGAAACACGCCTGATCCGCGATCCGATTGCCGGGATGCGTCCTTATCTCGGGCATCGGATGGCAGATTGGGCCGATTTGAGCCAATTTGGCGAGGAACTGATCGCCGAACTGCATGCGCTGCTGCCCAAGACCGCTCCCGAGTACGGCGTCTGTCACGGCGATCTGCACGCTGGCAATGCCCGCTTTGACGCACGTGGCGAGCTGGTTTTGTTTGATCTCGATTCATTCGGCTATGGCTGGCGCGCATTGGACATCGGCGTGTACGTGGTCAGCACCGATTGGCTGGATCTGAGCCGCGAGGGCAAAGCGGCAAAGGCGCGCGTGCTCGACGCCTTTCTGGAGGGGTATCACGAGGAACGCACGTTGACCAGGGACGAATTGGCCGCCGTGCAGCTTGCTATGCCCATCCGCCATTTAGAGTTGATGGGGCTGACCATGCGTTATTGGACCCAGCACCAGGGCATCCACTGGATCAGCGACGATTATTTTGACCAGCACATTTCCTGGTTCAAAGAATGGGCCAATGTGTATCGCGCCTATTAAAGGCGGATGTGCAGTCGATCTGTTCTTTACCAACTGAATCGTGATCCTTGAATTGTTTGGCAACCCGAGCGATTGGCTTGGTTGAGACGGCGGTTTGAGCGGCAAGGCTTCGTGTAATGGAATGGAGGCTTGAGCCGGTGCACTGTGGTGTTTACAATCTGGCTCAAGTCTCCCTTCTGGATAGTTCTTGCGTTACATTGACGGCAGGGCCTGTCTCTATTTCTTCTTGGGCACGATGTTGACTGTGTCCGTTCCCTCGATCTGGCAGCCGTTTATCGTCTTTCCGGTGAGTGTGGCCGTGGTGCTGTTTTTGTCCAACGCGAGCGCTTGTATTGCAAAGTAAAACACAAAATCTTTGTCGCCGTCACGGTCCACGTCTGACGCTCTCTGGCGCAGCGAGGCAGTGCCGGCAAAGCGCACTGAGGCCGGATCGACGCTCCTGGCATCAAAGGTGCCGGTGGTCAGGATCGCGACGGCTACCTTGGCCCTGGATTTGAGATTGATGTTGTTGGCATCGCTGCCTGGTTTGATGTCGATAGATATTTCAAAGATAGAGGCTTCATCGAACCTATCGGAAAAGTCGGTTTTGGCATAGTTCCAGATCTTGATGTTGTCCATTGCGACGGTGCCATAGTTGGCCCAGTTGTAGATGAGGCCTAACTCACCCGACGTGAGAGGCAGCCATTCGACGCTGCTGCCGTAATAGTCCTTCCATAGGGTACAATTGAGTTGCCCGTCCAGGAAAATGGCCACCTTTCTGGTGCCATTGTCTACACCAGCGATGCCGTCTTTGTCCCAAACAAGTGCATAGTGATGCCATGCCTCTTGTTGGCCTGTACCCAAGACGCTTTCATAGGTCCAACTGCCGAATGCTCCGGTTCCACAGTGAAATCCGTGTCCCACATTGCCACACAGTCCGCCGTGTCCGGCTCCGTTATTCCGGTCGAAAAACAACTGGAAGCCGCTATAGCCGTCATTGATTTGGAAAAAGCCCGGACGGTGCCCCGCATTGATGGTTGAGGGAAAGTCCGTCAGCTTGGCCCAAAACTCGATGGCACCGGCGTTGGTGGAAATCACTTCTTTAGGAAACGTGACCATTTGGTCTTGGGTATAGTTTGCACTAAATGCATTGCCAAACATGCCCTCAACGAAACTGCCACCAAGGAGGGTGCCGCCAGGTCCCACTTGACTGTTCAGCACTTCGGCTTCGCTACCGAGCCTGTTCCACAGCACCAACTTGTCAATAGGTGGTGAGAGGTCCGCTGTCGCGGTGGAAGGGTTGAAAAGCAGGATGGCCAGAGTCAAAGTCAGGATCAACGTACCCAGGTTGAGCATATTCTTGTGTTTCATTTCGATTTCCTTTCAAGCAAATGAGCGTAGAATTGCCCCCCACTTTGGTCGCTTGGCGGGTTCGATCTTGTCACATACGCACTCCCTCCTGTAACGAGCCAGCTTTGCCTGCCGCCTGTGCCATCAGGTGATCCAGTTAGCAAGCCTGCGTGTCAGGTATGGGTACGAGTGTATCCTCGCGTCGTTGTCGAAAAGGCATAGACGTACGCACAAACTGGTTGGTGCGAGCGGTCAGAGCGGTGCTGCGTTATAGAGCATCGAGTGTTTAGAGCGACGCTGGTGGTATGACAGACAAGGATGTGGAACGATGACGG
>JAFGJF010000570.1 GCA_016929205.1 Anaerolineae bacterium | reverse complement strand
CTCGTCGCACATGGCCCAAATCTCTTCTGTGTTGCATACCGCGCCGGTCAGCGGATCGTGCATCACCGCTTGCTTGACCAATTCCCGGTCGCCGGTAAGCGCGGCCTGTACGGTCATTTCCTGCACGTTGATGCTCACCCGGCACGTTGCCGCGCAGGGCAGGGGCAGTGCGCCAACCCAGGCCGGGCTGATCCCGTTGCCATCGACGTAACACGGTAGTTCGACCGTGCAGCCGGCGGGCAGGTTTGTAATCAGGCCGGTGTTGCCCACGTTAAAATGCCCGCGATAGGGACGACCTGTCTCCAATGCCTCGATGATGTAAGAAGCATGTTCTTGGGATCGCGTTTCGGGGCCAATCGGTTGTGACGCTTCCTTGAGCCACTGCGGGTACATCTCTTCGTACTCGTTGCGCATCTTGCGGCAGTGATTGAGGTAACCTGCCGTCTGCCCATCGATCCAGTGTTCAGGATGGATCCACCTGGCGATCTCGTCGGGGCGCTTGCGGTACCAGGGCAGGTATTCGCTGAGGTGGCCGTTCGACTCGGTTGAAAAGTAACCAAAGCGACGCAGCACGTCGATGCGGCAGGGCTCGCGCGCGGCGATATCGGGATTGTTTTCCATTGCTTCGAGCAAAAAGGGCAGCATGTCCTTGCCCTGGTGGGTCACCTGGATGTACCACGTCTGGTGGTTGATGCCGGCGCAGACATAGTCTACCTCTTCAGGTGGCAGCCCCAACGCTTTGGCAATCAAGCTATGCCCGCCTTGCACACCGTGGCACAGTCCGATGTAACGCACGCCGCCGGCCCGGCGCATAGCCCACGAGTTCATAGCCATCGGGTTGGAATAGTTGATCAGAAGCGCGTCAGGCGCGACCTCTCGCATATCGGCGGCAACGTCCAGCAGGACGGGTATCGTGCGCAGGGCATAGAATATACCGCCGGGACCAAGTGTGTCGCCCACACACTGATCGACACCATACTTGAGCGGGATCTCGACGTCATGGGCGAATGCTTCCAATCCACCGACACGGGCCACGCACAGCACATAGTCTGTGTCCCGAATCGCCTCCCGGCGATCCATGGTCGGCAGTATCTTGGCCGCCAGGTTGCTATCGGCAATCATCTTGCGGCACAGGTTTGTGGCCATGTCCAGGTTTTCCCGGCTGATGTCCATAAAACGAAACTCGGCATCCGCGAATTCCGGCACGGCCAGAATGTCCCTGAGCAGTCTGCGGGTAAAGCCGACACTTCCAGCGCCGATTACTGCGATTTTGAGCATGTGTTCACCTCTTTCATTGTTCGGACTCGTTTTCAAAATAAACGCCATCTTTTTCCAGCGCATCTCTCAAGTCGGTATAGGACAACGCTCGCGTCCCGCAGTCCCGGGCAGCACAGAGCGCGGCGGCTGTGCCCGCGGCCTGGCCCTGTCCCATGCAGCAGACTGTGTTTCGGGTGGACATGTGGGCGTCGTGGTTCGAGGTAATCATCATTCCCACGGCGAGCAAATTGTCGATCCCGGCCACGCGTAATGCGCGATAGGGCACGCCAAAGGTGCCGCCATTCTTGATCTGCAAGCGGGGTGCAGAATCGTGAAATCCATAAGCCATCACGTCGTCCTCAAAATGCCTGCCTTCCAGCACATCAGAGAGGGTGATATCGTAATCGCAGGCGATCAACCGCCCTCGACGGATGCAAAGTGTCGGGCTCGTCCTGGCGATGAAAGCTTTGTCACAGCCGGGCACGTATTCTCTCAACAAGGAAATGGCCTGCGCCTGGCGTTTTCTCAATTCCAGCTCGGCACTTGCTACCTCGTCGCGGCTGGTTGGGCTGACCGGCATTTTGAAATTCAGCTTGATGAACATAAAATAGTCATCGTGGATGGTTGTCGTCGTCAAGGACATGCCAATTGCCCTGGCCCGACGGGCAAACTCGGCGGGCAGCCTGGACATATTGCCGTTGAGGCGCACGATTTTTCCATCCTGGCCGCTGCGCAACCCTTCACTGTACTCTCGTACGGCGCCATATGATTGGAGAAAGGTGTGGTATGCTTCCAGGCTGACGCCGCCCACGCCGATGCTGTTGGCGACGGGATAGTCGTTGGGTTCGGTATACCGGGCGCCGGCATATGCGGCAAGGTCTCCGTATCCCGTACAGTCGATGAACGATTGACCCAAGATCGCTTCCCTGCCGGAACGGCTTTCCACGATCGCGCCCTTGATCGTTGCCTCATCCACAATCGCTTCGACCAACAGGGTGTTGACACAGATGCAAACGCCTGCGTCGGCAAGCATCTCAAAAGCAACCAGTTTATAGATTTCGGTGTCGATCGCGGTGCAGATCGAGTCATAGTCGTAACCTTGCAGCATCTCGGCGTGGCCTGTCGTACCACCGGCCGCGGCGAGTCGATCGACGATCTCTAGAGGTATCCCCTTGACCACCTGGCGTTTTTCGACGCCGGGGAAGGCTTTCCACAGGTTGTAAAAACTGTGCAGCGCCGTCCCGCCTTCGACGACGATGCCGCCCGGATACCCTTTGGCTTCAATCAGGATCGTTTTAGCACCCCGGCGGGCTGCCGCCAACGCAGCAACAACGCCTGCCGTGCCGCCACCGGCAACGACGACATCGCATTCTCGGACCGGCAGGTTTTTAGCCGGTTCTTGCCAAGTGTTCATCAGTTCTCCTCCTGGAGTTGATTATTCTGGGTCGTAAACGGAATGGGCTCAGTCCAATAGATGCTGCCGTGATCGTCAGTGCCGTGATAACCATCCCGCGCCAGTTTGGCTTTTGTCAGAGTCTCAATTTGTTTTTGGTATGGGATGTCGTGGGCTGTTAATTCACTCATCACTATCCTTATCATCGGGAGTACGATTATCCTGATATGCCATATATTCTACTCCAGCCGGTGACTCGTGGCAAGTTGGATCGAGTTGGGACGGCACGATGTGGGCGGCATTTGACGCACATCACTTTTTTGAGAAAAACATTCCCAAAATCTTGCTGACCATGGCGCTGCGCTCGCTTTGGCCGGGCGTGGTTTTTTCGCCACTGTCTCCGAGTCGGTTGGCCGAGCTGCCCGATCCTGCTTTGCCCGGTCCACATTGGGTGCGGGTGCGCAACCGGTTGTGCGGCGTCTGCGCCAGCGATCTGCACCTGCTCTTTGCCCGGACCGCGCCGCAAGTCAGCCCGGCAGCGCTGCCGGGGACGGAGCGCATTTACCTGGGACACGAAGTTTTGGGTGAGGTTGTCGAGGTGGGTGCTGGTGTGACGACTTGGCAGGAAGGCGACCGGGTGATTATGGACGCGCATGGCATCAACTGCGTCAATCAAGCGATCGATCCGCCGTGCCGCCATTGTCGCAAAGGCAATTATTCGTTGTGTGAGAATACATCTGTCGGCCAGGGTCCGCACGGTGTGGGCGGCGGCTGGAGCGATGGCTTTACCGCGCACGAGATTGGCGTTTACCGCGTGCCGGATGACCTGGATGACGAGACGGCGATGTTGATCGAGCCGCTGTCGG
>JAFGJF010000083.1 GCA_016929205.1 Anaerolineae bacterium | reverse complement strand
CGGCAGGCGCTCGTCGACTGCAGGGATTTTGCCTTCGGCAACCATCGCCGCCGTCACCGGCGATTCGCCGAAATTGGAAGGCAGCGCGGTTGGGGTGATCAGCTTTTCGACCTCGACGACCTTGGTCACTTCTTTTTCAACGACCTTGGTCACCTCTTTTTCAACTTCCTTGACGACCTCTTTGGTCACCTCTTTTTGAACTTCGACCGTCTCTTTGACGATCACCGTCTTGGGCTGGCAGGCGGCTAGCGCCACGCCTGCCGCTGTCGCGGCGCCTGCATACAGGAACTGACGACGAGAAATCTTGTTCTCACTCACTTTTTTCTCTCCTTTTCATCTGAACAAAAACCAATCAATCACCATTATTGTGACACCATCAACCAAGAAAAGCAGCTATCACCTCCTTTTGTGCACCACTCTTGCCATCTATGTAACAGCAGGGTATTGATCTGTGCGAGGCAGCTCAAACTCGCACAAACGACAACAGCCGGCTTGCTGTTGCCATAACGGCACAGCAAGCCGGCTGTTTTGAATAAAAAGGCCTGGCCTGCAATTCACGTATTGTGGTATCTGTCGAGAGCGTCATCGCGCCTCCCCAATTCAAACCATCAACAATGTTTATTGCCAAATTGGGCTTTGAGGTATACTCGCATCTTGGAAGATATTGTCTAGTATAGCACAAAGCACCCATAACGCAAATCAAACGTCTGTGGCGCCTTTCTCAATAAGGCCTCGAACGGACGCAGAACAAAACCTCGCGTTTTGAAGACAAGAGTGCTCAAACTTTTACTCCGCGCAATGATACCGCCGCGATGTCATCACCGAGAATCGCTACTTAATCAAACCAAAGCCGTACTGCGTAATCGCCGTAATGAACATCCATCTGCGTCGCCGGCCATTCGGCCACGCAGTGCGGGCCGTCATAGTGTTTAGAGCCGGAGAGCGGCTGCACTTTGCCATCGACCATCAACTCTCCCGTCCAACCAAACGAGAGCGTCTGACCACGCAGCGTCTCCAACCGGACATCAAGCCGGTCAAAATCGAGATGCAGTGCTTTGACCGCTGACTTGAACTGCTCAAACGTCCCGTCGACGGTTTCGCGCCCCATCATACACACCCAGACTTGCTCCGAACCGGCGGCGCGCAGCTCGCGAAACGCGGCCGGCCCGCGATGCACCAACTTGAATCCGGCACTGGACATCAAGGCCAGGTAACCGCTTCCTTTGCGCGCAAAGGCCCAGCCATCCTCAATGGCATACTCGTCGAACTCGTACACCGGGAAATAGGCGTGTGTAAAGCCCATTCCCGATCGATTCTCCCCGGCATCCTGTTGAGACAAGTTGTGGACGGCAATCAGCACGTCTTTCCACTGCGCCACGCGCGGCAGCACGGCGTTGCCACGCCAGAAATTGGCCGGCTGCGCATCGTCTTCACTGACGCACGATGGGTGGTTGGCAAACACCACCGCGTCTGGCCCCAGCGTCGCCTGCCAGATGTGCTCCCGATCCCCTTTTTCGCCGGGACGGTAATCCTGGGCCGAACAGAGCATCGTGTCCGGAGTGCGATAGGTCACCTTGTCTACACCCGGGTGGTGTTCCCTGTGCCACATTTCTTGATCCAGGTCAACGGCGATCGAGGCGATCATCGTCGGCAGCTCGTACTTGGAACAGGCCAGCGACACCAGGCAACGAATGTGTTCGTTCCACACTCCCATCCCCCACATCAGGCGCATGATCCCGGACGTGGCCTCCAACTGCGCGCTCTTGATCATCGGCGCTTCGGTGCGCCCGTGCGTCGAGCCAAAGGTTCCCTTGAACGAGTTGACGGCCATGGTAAAGAATATCTTGTCCATCACCACCGCTGCCAATTCGGCCACGGCTTCATCTTCGGCCAGGTCGGCCAGGTGGGACAGCGCCAGCAACACATCCGCAAAGCCGCCGTGAGAATCCCACTCCACAAAGCCCTTCTCTCCCTTGTCATGCAGCCAGTCCAGCGCCAGGCGTTCTCCCTTTTCGCCGTGCCATCGGCCGCTCTGCCCGGCGTTGGTGAACACATCATCGGGATACAACTGTCCCGCCAGGATCTCGCAGGTATGGAACAAAATGGCATAACTTGCCGAGTCAAAGGCCATCACGTCTTGGCCGGGCTCATCGTACCAATACCTGAAGCCGAGCGCACAGTCGCGAACCGCCTCTTTGAGATCGGCATCAAACGTCCATGAATCGGGATAGCGAGACACCATCCCCAACAGCCCGAGCAGGTCGATCTGGCTGCCATCCTGGTGACGATCGATCCGGTCGACCGCCTGCCGGACGATCTCGGCATCGACAATGCCCCACCTACCCAGAGCAAGCCGGGCAATTTGAGCGTACAGATCGCCTTCCCGCCGGGCAGCATAGTCGAGCGCTTCGCGGCGGCGCAGGTCATCGGTGCCGTAATAGGCATCGGAAAACGGCGTTTCAAGAATGTAAAAGGGCAGCGATTCATTGTAGCGAACATCGTGTTGCTGGATAACATGAGGCGGCGGCAGCAGCACCAAATCGTATGGACCCTGCTCGAAAATCGCCTGCTGGCCGCCGAGCGACGTCCGTCTGCCGGGAACCGTCTCCGCCAAACCGGAAATCTTGATGTGCTGCTGGGCATCGCGTACCCAAAAACTGATATCATCTTCTTCCTCGAGCTCTGTATCCCAGGTAAAGCAAATGCCCTCACTCCCCGTCACAACAAGGTGTTCCAGGTAGGCCTGGCCATACACACGCTCCAGCTTGAGCCGCCGATAGAGATTGGTGTGCTGAACCGGCAACTGGACGGTGACGTCCTGCGGCGCGATGCCAAGCACTTGCAAGGCCATCGCGTAAGGGCAGGTGCGAAGCGCCGTTGCCTCAAAACGCACCAGGATTTCGTTGCCCCCCTCG
>JAFGJF010000569.1 GCA_016929205.1 Anaerolineae bacterium | reverse complement strand
TAGTGCAAAAGATAGACATTTGCCAATCGAATGCAAAACACATCTTGTTAATCCTGTGCTATGAAAAAACCCAAGCAAACCTTTCGCACATCACAAGTCGCTTATGCTGCGGGCGTCCACCCCAATACCGTCCGTCTCTACGAAGAATGCGGCTTTTTGCCGCCGGTGCCACGCGCGCCAAACGGCTATCGCCTGTTCACCCGGGATCATCTCGATCAAATGTGCATGGCCCGGCTTGCAATCCACGGCGAATGGCCGGGGCGTAAGATCAAGCGCTCGGCAGTGGACATCGTCAAACGAGCCGCTTCGGGCGATCTAGGCGGCGCATTAGAGCAAGCGTATGCGCATCTGGCATTGGTGCAAGCTGAACAAGCCCAAGCGGAAGCAGCAGCTGCATTTCTCGAACGCTGGGCCAAGGGTGCTGCCGTCGACGCTACTGGTGATGTATTGCACGTCAGCCAGACGGCGGCCTTGCTCGGTGTGTCAACTGACATCTTGCGCAACTGGGAACGTAACGGCCTGATCCGTGTGCCACGCAATCCCAAGAACGGCTATCGCCTTTATGGCGCTGAAGAGATTGGCCGCCTACGGGTAATCCGCTTGCTACTTCGCACCGGTTACAGTACAATGTCGGTCCTACGTATGCTCATTGCCTTCGATCGTGGTCAAAAAACGGGTCTGCGCGACACACTGGACACACCACGTCCCGATGAAGACGTCTACACCGCCTTTGACCACTGGCTGTCATCACTCAAAACACAAGAGCAACGCGCCCAGACATTGATCTCTATGCTCCAAGAGCGCATCCAAAGACAACAATAATCGAATCCTAAACTTGTCCAATCAAAACCCTCCACTCATACACCAAAGTTATATAATGGATGTATCTGTCGGGCTGTTCCATCGATTCTATTCTGTGGGTTGAGAAAATCCTGTATAGGGAGAAGAAATGAACGAACCACAAATCCTCGTCCAAAACCTGTCCAAGACCTATCGTGTGCCAGAACGCGCACCAGGTCTGGCCGCCTCAATCAAAACGCTGTTTAAACGTCAGTACCGTGACGTGCAAGCCGTACGCGAGATCAGTTTTTCCGTCGAGCGGGGAGAAATGGTTGGTTTTATCGGGCCGAACGGTGCCGGTAAAACAACAACCCTCAAAATGCTCTCCGGCCTGCTCGTTCCTACATCAGGTACGGCGCGTGTGTTGAATGCGATCCCTTGGCAGCGCAAGCCCAACTACTTGCGGCAGATCAGCATGGTCCTGGGCAACAAAAGCCAGATGATGTGGGACATCCCCCCTATGGATTCCTTTCACGTTCTTGGGGAAATCTACCACGTCCCACCAGCCGAACTCAAGAACACCGTCGACGAATTGGTCGATCTGTTGGATATGGAAACGCTTTTGACCAAACCGGTACGCAATTTCTCACTGGGCGAGCGGATGAAGTGCGAACTGGTAGCCGGTCTGTTGCACCGCCCGGCCGTGCTCTTTCTCGATGAGCCAACGTTAGGCCTGGATGTTTCGATGCAAGGACGGCTGCGATACTTTATAGCCGAATACAATCGCCGCAGCGGCACAACGGCAATCCTGACCAGCCATTACATGGCCGATGTGGTCGCCCTTTGTCCGCGCGTGATCCTGATCCATCACGGGCAGTTGCTTTACGATGGCGCATTGAGCGGCCTGGCCCAGCGACTCGCGCCATTCAAGCTCATCCGCTTGCATATCAACGGCGAACACGAGACCGGCGATCATCTAGAACTTCCAGCTGGCGCCGAGATCGTTGAACGGCAAAACGGAAGCCTGACCTTGCGCGTCGCCCGTGAACGTGCGCCAGCGATCACGGCACATTTGCTAAACGCATTGCCAGTCATCGACCTGACCGTCCAGGATCCACCCATTGAATCGGTCATCGATCAAATCTATCAGGAGGGAACGATATGAACGACCGTTCGATAGGAATCTTGAATCTTTGTGGCGCACGAGCATTGATTGGGCGCACGTGGATGATGTGGCTGCAACATCGCAGCTTTTTCTGGCTGCTGGCTTTCGGCTGGATGATCCCGCCGCTCATCTACCTATTTGTCTGGTCAACAGCAGCAGCAGAGCAGACGATCGGAGGCATAACCCGAGGCGAATTTGTCGCTTATTATTTGATCCTCGTGGTGGTCAATCAACTGACCTATTCACAGACCAACTGGACGGTTGGGGACGTGATTCGCTATGGTGGAATGAATATGCTGCTTTTGCGCCCCCTCCACCCTTTCTTCGATGCCCTTTCAACTCAGATAGCGGGGGTCGTTGTCTATACACTTTTTGTTATTCCTGTGACGCTGATCTTGGCCCTTGTGCTGCGCCCACAATTCCACCTCACTTTGCAAAATGGGCTGCTATTTATACCAGCTCTGGTATTGGCTGGCCTGCTGCGTTTTTTCTGGGGCTATTGGTTGGCATTAATGGCCTTTTGGGCCGCGCGTGCCGACGCGCTATTGGCTTTGCAGGACGCACTCGTCTTTTTGTTGGCTGGGCAGGTCGCGCCCACGATCTTGCTGCCTGAGTTGATGCGTCGCATCACGAACGTACTGCCCTTTCGCTATATGCTGGGTTTCCCGGTAGAGATCTTGATCGGCCAACTAGGCACTGCAGAAATCACAAGCGGGTTTATCTACCAGGCTGGCTGGTTGGCTATGGCTCTGTTCTTGTTCGTCGCCATGTGGCGACATGGTGTCCGCCATTATTCTGCTGTTGGTGGGTAATAACTTTCCAACATTGGAACACAGTATCGTTTCAATAGGTAGGGATAATCTATGCAGTGAGCAGCGGTAGAGTTCACCGCACACTGCAGTGGTTGCCCCGGATGGGCACAAGACCCATCCCTACCCCAAAACATCAAGAGGATACGAACGAGGAGTGTCAATGCACAGTTTGAAACTGCTCTGGCAATTCGCCAAAGCCTCAATCCAGAATGAATTTGCCTATCGCGCCAATTTTTGGATCAGCTTGTTGCATTCGCTGCTAAACCTGGGAACCGGTGTCATCAGCGTGACCGTGTTGTTTGGGCAGATTGAAACGATCAAAGGATGGAAGCTGCCCTCGGCGCTGGCCTTGTTGGGTGTCTATCTGATCCTCAGCGCCCTGCGCGGATTGTTTATCGGCCCGAGCCTGGAAGCACTGGCCGGGATGGATGGTGAGATATGGAGCGGCAAGTTTGATTTTACGCTCTTGCGCCCGGTAAACGTCCAATTTCTGGCCAGCATCCGTTATTGGCGGCCGCTGGCGTTGGTCGATCTGCTTTTGGCGCTAGGTGTGATGGCTGCCGCTATCTTTCAACTGGGAACTGTGCTGACTTTTGCACGGTTGATCGCCTTTCTCGTTACCCTTGGCGCTGGGATAACCATCCTCTATGCTATCCTGTTGGCGTTTAGTGCCCTGGTACTTTGGAGCCCTGGGTTCTTGTTCACCTGGCTTTTCAACGCCTTTTTCCAAATGGCACGTTATCCTGTCAGCCTCTACCCCGGCTGGCTGCGGCTGATCCTGACTTGGATCGTACCTGTAGGCGTAATGACGACGGTGCCAGCTCAGGCGTTGTCCGGAGATCTGTCGCCAGGTATGCTCATTGGCAGTTTTGCTCTGGCAGTGACCTTGTTCGCAGGTTCATCAATATTATTTCACGTCGGACTAGAGCGCTATGCCAGCGCATCGAGCTAACAAGAGAAAAATGTGTGCAGCGAACGGCGGGTGAAAAAGTGGCAACTGTGGTTGACAACCACTATCCACCGGTGTACAATAGTGCCTTGACCATAATTTACCAATAGATCCGGCACACCCGGGCTAGGAAGGCCAATGAATGAGGTCCTCACCCCCAACGCATCGCTGCCCGTCGGCCACTATGCTCAAGCCGTCGTTCACAATGGCTTGGTCTTTGTCTCCGGACAACTGCCCATTGACCCACAGAGCGGCGAAAAAAAGGTTGGCTCAATCGAAGAACAGGCAGAACAGGCGCTGTCAAACATTCGCGCCATTCTCCGGGCCGCCGGCAGTGATCTTGACTGCGTGCTCAAGACCACGGTCTACATCTCTGATATCACGCTATGGGGCCGGGTCAATGCCGTCTATGCCCGCTTGTTCGGCGATCACCGCCCGGCACGTGCTGTCGTGCCGACCAGGGAACTGCATTACGGGTTTCAGATTGAAATCGAAGCCATCGCCTACGTAAAGGAAAACACATGATCGATCCCACCCAACTAGAAACGATTGTCCAATGCGCGCTGGAAGAGGATATCGGCCAGGGCGATGTAACCAGCCAATGGACGCTGCCACCGGACCTGGCCGGGCACGGCGTGTTCCTGGCCAAAGCCGAGGGTATACTGGCCGGACTGGCGGTCGCTGAGGCCGTGTTCAAGCAGGTCTCATCCAATATCGACTTTGCGCCTATCAAAACCG
>JAFGJF010000568.1 GCA_016929205.1 Anaerolineae bacterium | reverse complement strand
CGCGCTGGTTGTCGCCACCACGGCGCGAGCAGTTCAAGCGCCTGTATGCCCTGGTCCGCGATCTGGGTATGACGCTGCCCGAGTTGGCGCTGCGCTTTGTGATCTCGAATCCCGATATCTCGACCACCTTGATGGGCGCGCGTTCAGTCGTCGAGGTGGAACAAAATGTCCATTCCGTTGAAAAGGGCCCGCTTTCCCAGGATGTGTTGGGCGAGATCCAGGCTATCGCCGCGATGGTGCCCTTTCGCCCGTTTGAGGAACCCTTTGGCCTGCCGTTTACCCGCCCTTACAAGGGGCCGGGGCATGCATAGGGTTGAAATCATACCTTGTTTCACTGGTTCGTGTCGTTAATCTGTAGGGAGGTGATGAATGAAAGGCATTTTTGTTACGGCCAAGGGTCAAACGGACATTCTAGAACTGCCTGAACCCGAAATCGGTCCCTATGAAGCGTTGGTTCAGGTCGAGGCATGCGGGATCTGCAACAGCACCGACGTCAAAATCATCCACGGCGAGTTTGTCAGCGGCACGTATCCGGTGCTGCTGGGGCACGAGTCGGTCGGGCGCGTGATCCGGATTGGAAACAGAGTGACCAGTTTTCAAGTCGGCGATCGTGTCCTGCGGTCTATTTTGCGTGATGAACACATTCTTTATCCCGGCGGTCGGAGTCGTTGGGGTGGGTTCGTCGAGCAAGCGATTGTCGTCGATGTGTGGGCAGAAAAAGGCGCTGCCTATATGGCCTTTCCCCACCCCCAGCAGGTTGTGCCTGCCCACATTCCGCCTGCGCAAGCAGCGGCCATGATCACCCTCAAAGAGACGCTCAGTTGCCTGGAGAGCAGCGACGTGCAAACGGGCCAGTCGTTGGCCATTGTCGGCACGGGGCCGGTGGCCCAAACTCTGCTTCTTGCTGCCAGTCTGTCCGGCATCCGTCCAGTCGTTGTTTTTGGCCGGCGATCCAGGTGGGCGGATCGTTTCGCTGACCTGGGCGCGGATGGTTACGTCGCAGGAGAGGACGTCCCACCCGAGGTACAAGCCATACTTGACCGGGGCGGATTTGATCGCGTTGTTGAGGCCGTTGGATCGCGGGCGGCGTTGGATCGCTGCTTGCAGATCGTAGGGCCGGCAGGGCGTGTGAATGTGTATGGCGTCGCGCCCGAATCAGACGCCTACCTCCCCCAGCAGATGGCCGATCCGCGCGTCTTTCGCGGCAAGGTCGCCGAAGCCGAAACGCACGACAAACTGTTACAGTGGATCGAGCGGGGCGAGGTCAACCTGGCGGATTGGGTCAGTCACACGTTATTTTGGACCGGTTACCGGCGTGGGTTCGAGATGGTCGAAGCGCGGACGGCCAACAAGATCATTCTCACGTTTGAACAAGGTGGATGATGCGTCTGTTTATTGAGCTGTGTAAGCTGGCCTTTCAGCGCCAGTTCAGTTATCGTGCGGCTAATCTGGCCGGATTGGCCACCAATTTCTTTTTCGGGCTCCTGCGCGCTGCGTTGATGATTGCCCTGTACAATACGCGCACCGAGGTCGTGGGTATCTCGCTCAATGAGGCTATCACTTGCACTGGCTTGACCCAGGCCGTGATCGCCTTTCTGTACATCTTTGGCTGGTGGGACGTCATGCAAGCGGTGTACAGCGGTGACATTGCCTCCGATCTGCTCAAACCGCTCGATTATTTCCTCTTTTGGCTGGCCCAGGATATTGGCCGGGCAATCGCGCATATGATCGTGCGTGGGGTGACGATTATCCTGGCTTATGCCCTCTTTTTTCAGATTGCGCTGCCGCAGACGATCGGGCAGTGGTTGGCAGTGATTGTATCGTTGGCGCTGAGCCTGCTGGTCAGTTTTTCGTGGCGCTTTCTGGTCAACCTCGCCGCGTTCTGGACGCCCGATGCGCGCGGCATTGGGCGTGTGGCGTTCAGCCTCTCTTGGTTTTTATCGGGTTTTCTGATGCCGTTGCGTTTTTTTCCCGAGTGGTTCGTGCGCTTGTGTCATCTGACGCCTTTTCCATCCATGATCAATACTGTGCTCGAAGTGTACCTGGGCATTCTCACCGGGCCAGAATTGTTTGCTGCGTTGGGGGTGCAGCTCTTGTGGATCGTGATGCTGTCCGCGCTTGGCCAGTTGGTTATGCGTGCCGGTGTGCGCAGGCTGGTCATCCAGGGGGGCTGATATGTGGTTGGCATTGGACATGTATCGCCGCTTGATCTCGGTCAACATACGCTCGCAGCTTCAGTACCGCGTCTCGTTTTTGTTCGATCTGGTGGGCACGGGCATCGGCACGGCGATCGCTTTTGGCACGCTGGCTCTCGTTTTGCAGCGTTTCAAGAATATTGCCGGTTGGACGCTGGCCGAGATCGCATTTTTGTATGGCACGGTCGAGACGGGATTTGGGATCATGGATTTGCTGTTCAGCGGGTTCGATCCCCAGGGTTTTGGCCAGCGCGTGCGCCGTGGCAGTTTCGATCAGATCCTGCTGCGCCCGGTGAACGTCACCCTGCAGGTAATGGGTTCTGAGTTTGCCCTGCGGCGCTTGGCTCGCATCTCGCAGGGTGTGGTGGTGTTGTTCTTTTCGCTGCTGTGGATAGACGCGCGCTGGACGTTGTTCAAAGCGGCCTTGATCCCGGTCGTTGTGGTCAGCATGGTTTGCTTTTTTGGCGGCTTGTTTGTTATCGGTTCGACGATCACCTTTTGGACGATCCAGTCGATCGAAGTGGTCAATATTTTCACCTATGGTGGCACTGAAATGATGACCTATCCAATGAGCATATACAACAAGTGGCTGCGTCGTTTTTTCACGTTTGTCATCCCGGCCATTTTCCTAAACTATTACCCGGCGTTGTACATCCTGGACAAACCTGATCCGTTCAACATGCCCTCCTTTGCGTCCCTTTTGTCACCCGTCGTGGGGGTGGGGGTGCTGCTGGTTGCGCTGGCGTTCTGGAGATTTGGCATCCGCCATTATACGAGTACGGGCACGTGAGGCGTGAGACGTGAAACGTGAGGCATAGGCTCAACATATCAGGTAGAGGAATAGTGCGATGAATTACAAAGATTGGGAGTTGGCTATCCCTCAAACACTCAAGTCTAATTCCTTGTGGCGGGTAGAAGCGTATCAGCTTGGGTTGTTTGCAACTGATATGGGCTGGCACGATGTCACAAAGTTGATGCAGGATAGGCGCACAGTCGGTTTGGCCGATCAGCTTTACCGGGCGCTCGGGTCGATCAGCGCCAATCTTGCGGAAGGATACAGCCGGGGCACAGGCAAAGATCGGGCGAGGTTCTACGAATATGCGCTGGGTTCAGCGCGAGAAAGTCGTGACTGGTATTACAAGGCTCGGTACATTCTTGGTGGATCTGTGGTCAACCACCGCCTCGATCTCTTGACACAGGTCATTCGTCTGCTTTTGACTATGGTTCCGCAGCAGCGTGGTCGTACCTTACGAGAGCAACCATCTTGTTATCAGGTCCGCCCGGATCATTTATCCGATGTACCCTTACCTTGATCAACCCTGGAGTCGCTATGCACCACGTGCCACAAATCACACCTCACGTTTCACGTTTCACGCATCACATGTCACCCATCATCACTGCCAACAACCTGCAGAAATACTTTAAAGTCTTCAAGCACCATCGCGGCACATTTGGCGCGCTGCGTAATCTCTTTACACGCGAGTACAATCTCGTTCGCGCGGTAGATGGGATCACGTTCGATATCCGGGCCGGCGAGCTGGTCGGGTATATTGGGCCAAATGGAGCCGGCAAGTCGACGACGATCAAGATGCTGACCGGGTTGTTGGTGCCTTCGGGCGGTGATATCATTGTTGCTGGACGCGTGCCCTGGAAGATGCGCCGCGCCCACGTTGCCCACATCGGCGCTGTATTTGGGCAGCGTACCACGCTGTGGTGGGATCTGCCGGTTATCGAATCGTTGGATTTGCTGCAGTACATTTACAAAATCCCTACTGCTCGTTTTAAACGCAACCTGGGCGAGTTTCGCGAATTGCTTGACCTCGATCCCTTTTTGGATACGCCGGTGCGTTCCCTGTCGTTGGGCCAGCGCATGCGCGCTGATATTTGTGCGGCACTGATGCACGATCCACCGTTGCTCTTTTTGGACGAGCCGACGATCGGACTGGATGTGGTAGCCAAAGAGCGCATTCGTCGCTTTATCCTGCATATCAACCGTTCGCGTGCCACGACGGTCATCTTGACCACGCACGACCTGTTGGATGTTCAAAAACTGTGTGATCGGGTGATGATCATCGATCGCGGCGCCTTGCTATTTGATGGGCAGCTCGATACCCTGCTCGACCGGTTTGGCGGCAAACGCGAGTTGGTCGTTGATCTGGCGGAAGGATACGACGCGGTCGAGGTCCAGGGAGCAGAGGTGGTTGAACGAGATGGTCTGCGGGTGACCTATCAATTTGCGCGAGGCGAGATTGCAGCCTCGGAATTGATCGGGCGCTTGTCGGCACGATACCGCATTCTCGATCTGCAGGTACGTGAACCGGATATCGAAGCGACCGTACGCCGGATTTACCAGGAACGGCTGCTCGAGACGTAAAAAAGGCGGCATGTTTTATGAAACGTTTGCATTATGTGTTGAGTTTTCTGAGCGTGTTGGCCATTGTTTGCCTGCCGGCTTGTTCCAGGCCTCCAATGACGGCTACACAGGCGGCCATTGACGTCGCCACAACGGCAGTTGCTCTTTTGCCTAAGACGACCCCCACACTTTCAGGCTACGTTGATTCGCCGGTTTTCTCCAGCCCGCTGCGCGCCCCGCTCCCGACCTATACGGCAACCGGGTACGCCGCTTCGCCGTTGCCAACGCCCTTGGCTACACCAATGCCATCGGCCACACCGTCGATTTCAGCTACGCCAGATCCAGCAGCTCAATTGAGCGTGCCGGTTTACACGTTTCGTGTCATCAACACGTTTTTTCACGATCCTGAAGCCTTTACACAGGGGTTGGTTTTCCTGGACGGCATTCTGTACGAGGGAACAGGATTGCGTGGACATTCATCTCTGCGCAAGGTCGAACTCGAAACCGGAGCTGTTTTGCAGCAATACGATCTGCCCGTGCAGTATTTTGGCGAAGGGATCGCCATTCTGGGAGACAGGCTATATCAGCTGACGTGGCAGTCCCAACAGGGGTTTGTTTACGCCAAAGAGACGTTCGAGCTGCTCGAGCAATTCACGTATCCAGGCCAGGGATGGGGGCTCACGCACGACGGTGTGCAGTTGATTATGAGCGATGGTACGTCGACGTTACGCATGCTCGATCCCGCGAGCCTGGCCGAGATCGGTCGAGTAGAGGTACTGGATGAAAACATGCCCGTCATCCGGCTCAATGAGTTGGAATACATTGCCGGCGAAGTGTGGGCCAATGTTTGGCAGACGAACAATATCGTGCGCATTGATCCCACGACCGGTCGGGTTGTGGGGTGGATCGATTTGGACGGGCTTTTGCAGCCAGAGGATGTGGTTCAGCCCGTAGATGTGCTCAATGGGATTGCTTATGATGCTGACACCGGGCGCATTTTTGTCACCGGCAAATTGTGGCCCAAATTGTTCGAAATCCAAGTGTTGGAGCTGCAATGATAGGTCAGGGTATGGTCAGGAAATAGCCATTATGATTGAGGGGCAGCGAACTTGGCACGCCAAGTCGCTTTCAACCAATCGGCAAGCGCGATTGTGTCGGCGTCGTCGCCAACTTGAGCGGGCAAAAAGCAAGCCAGGACGAGTGCTATCCCCAACATACCCAGGTGGTAGATGCCCATCAGTGGCGATTGCGGCGCGACCCAGGTTAGCACAGCCAGACAACCCGAGTAAACCAGGATCGCCGGAATGGCGGCGAGTTTGTCCACGGCCATCAGGATCAAAAAGATCGGCACACCGGGCATCCCATAGGGAGACAAGATGCCTGCCAATGCGCCGCCGAGCTGCCAATACGTCCATCGACGCGAAAAAGCAACCAGGATCGCAAGTGGGATCGATGCAAGAATACCGAACCGGGTTGCCACGCTGTGAGCGGCTTCGACCTGAGTTACAGGCGGATCGGTGAGGAGATAGTTGATCCAACCGGGGTAGAGCGGTGCAAAAAAAAGGCCATATACGACAACACTGACGATCCCACCGAGCCAGTCACGCCGCAACAAGATATACAGCACGACGATAAATAGTCCACCTTGGGGCTTGATCAGTAAAAAGCCGTAGGCAAGGATGCGCAAAATCGTGCGCAAGCGAAGGTCGGAAATCTTGTCGGCAAGCAAAAGCAGAACCAGGCCCGATCCGATGACGTACATATCGATGTTGCCGGCAGCTATGAGCCACAAAAAGGTATGCGTCCCGAACCACGCGGCAGCGACCCAGGCACGATGATAGAACATCAAGACGACCAGCAGCGTGCCGCCAATGACGATCATAATTTTAGAGTTCGTAAAGACGAGTATCCATAGGAACAAAAAAGAAAAGGGAGGGTTATAGAACCCCCCCATCCTATTCTCCGGTGCCCAAGGACTCTTTCCGGACAAGAGCATCAAAGTGTCGCGTCGCATCAAATTAAAGTCAAAGCTGCTGACAAAAAAGACGCGTACAACGACGATCATCAGCGTCAAGCCCAAAATCGAGCTCAAAAGGGCACGTGCACCGTTGGAGACCCGTGTATGTAGTTTATTTTTCATCACTTCACATTTTGTTGTGATTTTGAGACAATTAATTATACACCACACTAGCCAAGTGTGCAATTTGGAAAGAGACGGAGGCGTTCAATATGCGACAGTGGAAACCGATCTTGATCATCTGCCTGATGCTGTTCTTGGGTGCTGCGCTTTATTGGATCAAAATCCCCCATTTGATTGACTTGGAAGACGCATACTTGCCTGCGGCTCGTGCCGTGATCGGGTTCCGGTCTCCGTATCAAGTGCAGGGGTTTTACAGTCCACCTTGGGCTTTGTTGCCGATTATCCCCTTTGTTTGGCTCCCGGTCGAGCTGGTCAGGCCATTGTTCGTACTTGTTTCAATGATGGCGTTTTTCTTTGTGGCAAGACGCCTCGGCGCTGGTTTGCGTAGCTCGGTATTGCTCGTCTTTTCCTACCCGGTGATGGTCTGCCTGCTGTGCGGCAGCCTGGAATGGTTGGTTTTTCTTGGATTGTTGCTGCCACCACAGTGGGCGATATTTTTGTTCTCGATCAAACCGCATGTTGGCGCTGGCGCGATCGTTTACCTGCTGATCGATGCCTGGCGACAGGGGCGCTGGCGACGGTTGGCACAAGTTGTTTGGCCGTCTGCGGGTGCGTATTTGCTCTCTTTTCTCGTTTTTGGTTTCTGGCCTGCCCGGTTTACCGACACCGTCAACCGATCTTCGGCCAGTGACGGGTGGAATGCGACAGTTTGGCCGTTTTTGATCCCGGTTGGATGCTATTTTCTGTGGCAAGGGGTTCGGAAACACGATGAAAAACTGGCCCTGGCGTCGAGCCCGTTTTTTTCGCCTTATGTGGCTGCGTACAGTTGGAGTGGCATTTTGTTGTTGATGCTGTCTGAACCTAATCTGCTATTGTTGACGACCCTGGTACTGTGGGCGGCCAAGATTTTCTCTGTGTTTGTTCCCCTGTCTTGATACTCAGACACCGTCTTCATATTCGCACAGATCCCGCGGTCGGACGGTCTGCGACAGATCGTAAAAGACGCGGTAAGGGCCAATCACTTTTTCTGCATATGTGACTCCCAACTGTGCAAATCCATTTCTTAGCAATTCGTCCAGGTATGGCTGCTCGGTAGTGATGTAAAAGACGATTGGACTGTTTTCCACCGATTCGGTATAGGCCGGATATCGATCCCCGTGTCCATCGAGGTTGATGCACAGTCCGGATCGCGATGAGAGTCGTGGCAAGAGCAAAATCCGTTCGTCTGATATAAAGTCTGTTCGAAAATGGGTGTGCCGATTGCTGTAGCCATAGTGCAGATCGTGATCGAGCAAGAACGCGATCAAGGTATCGTCGGATTCGCGATCAAAACGAACCTCGCTCCAGAACTCCGTCGTCAAGCCCCGTTCACTGAAAATGGCCTGTGCATTGCCCAACAGGTTAAAACTTGTGATCAAAGCCACGATCAAAATGCCTGCAAACCAGTTGTATGTTTTGGCCCGGCTTAGAAATGCCCCGCATAGGGGCCATAGTGCTGAGTAAAGCGGCAGCATGTACCGGCCCGACGAATCTGCGCCGAATCGTGTTCCAACCAACATAGTGACAAATAGGAGCATGTACAAAAGCAGCATTGTCTGACCGACGTTGCGTTTTTGTCGCCACTGTTGCACGGCATAAATCATAACCGAGAGGTAAAAGACAACGATAAACGGCGACAAGGCCACAGAAGTCCATTCAATTGACCAGGATGGTCGCAATCCGATCAGTGCGGGTATACCAAGCCCCCAAGTGCCTAACGCGCGCTCCCACAGCGGTGATTCGACGATCGCTGTGCCGGCTTGGGCGTCGTAAAATACCTTAAGCGCGGCCCAGTCATGGACAAAATTGTACCACCACCAGGGCATGCTGCCAACCAAAAACGCTGCTCCGCACAGCAAATACTGTTTCCAGGGTCTCAGTTTGAAGCGAGACAGCATCAAGATGCCTATCGGCGCCAAGTAGACCAGAATCAAGCCAAAGCTCCAGAACCCTACCCCAGACAGCAGTCCAAATAGTCCCCAGAGGAGCCGGGAAGGGCGATCATCGGTCAATAAGCGATGGCCGATTAGCATCAGAATCCCGCCGATGAGCAGTGTTTCGCCATAAGAGCCAAGTCCGGCAGTTGTGTGCAGGCTTAGAAGGACGGGAGGCACTGCCATCAACAGGACGGCGATTCGTGCTGCCGACTCGTCCTGGTAAATGCGGCGTGTCAAAAAAAAGGTGATGAGCATCGTGCCAGTGTATAGGATGATTTGCACGAGCCGCACGGCGACGATTGACTGCCCGATCAATTTAAAAGTGAGGGCAATCAGGATGGCGTCCAGGCTGCCGACGTAGGCTTCGCCATAGTAAAAAATAGGGATATGTCCTTGAGTGATGTGCTTGCCCATCAGCGCCATCACAGCCTCGTCGGACGTAAAGGCTACGGAATGAGTGGCCAACAGCGCGGTTTTGAGTGTCAAGGCAACGATCACAACCGAGATCAGAGCCACAGGCCAGCGAGGTTTGAGCATTTATGAATCGGACTCCGGTTTGGATTTTCCCAATATCGATGGTTGATAGTAGCGGCTCATAATTTGCGCCAACTGTTTGCTGAACAAGTCGGATTGCACGAGTCCGTGTTTGTGCAGCCAGTACTGTGCTGCTGTTAACAGTGTGCCAAGGCCATAGGGAACACCTGCGCCAAAGCCTACTGAGGATGCTTCGTCAAAGTAACGTGTTGGCACACCAATTTCGGCAATGCGAAAACCAAATGCAACGGCTTGAAAAATGACTTGTGTGTCGAACAGAAACTTGTCCGAGTTGAGCAAAAAAGGAATGGTTTCCAGAAATCGGCGGTTATATGCCCTAAAGCCGGTGTGGCATTCGGACAGGTGCAGTCCCAACGCCATATTTTCGATAACAGTCAGAAAACGGTTCACAAAGACTTTCCAGCGTGGCATACCGCCGTCACGAGGATTTCCTCCCAAAAAACGAGACCCCATAACGATATCGGCTCGGTCGTTCAATATTGGCTCGATCAACTTGGGGATGCACGTCGAGTCGTATTGGTTGTCAGGGTGTAGCATAATGACCACGTCGGCGCCGGTCTTGAGCGCTTCCAGGTAGCATGTCTTTTGATTGCCGCCGTATCCCTTGTTCTGAATGTGAATGATCACATCCAAGCCCAACTGGCGGGCGATTTCGACCGTTTGATCTTGGCTCACGTCATCGACGAGAATGATTTTGTCAACAAGATCATGAGGGATATCGTGATAGGTTTGCTCAAGGGTTTGAGCAGCATTATATGCAGGCATCACAATGACAATTTTCATACTTTTCCCTCTATGATATGCTGCAAACCAGCGGTCTTACTTTATTTTAATATGAACCAGCCCAGATTGCAAGTCAAGCGCGCGTTCATTGACTTGGGTTTTCTTCCATGGTATGATCAATAGACAGTCACTTGTTGGCTATTACCTTTCAGAGTATAATAGAATTGTACGAGCATTCAGCGCCCGGTATCTTGGATCCAAGTCTTGGGCACGTTTGCAACTGGTTTGGCTCTTTGATCCTGGCGTTGTCCAGGTTGGGAGGTACAGATAATGAAGCATTTGCTCTGCCTTGCTGATTTGAGCAAGCAGGAGATATGGCACATCTTGAACACGGCGCGTGAACTCAAAGCTGAATGGCAAGCCGGAGGCAATAAACCGATCCTGGCTGGCAAGGCTTTGGCGATGATCTTTGAAAAACCTAGTCTGCGCACCCGCGTTTCTTTCGAGATGGCGATGGTTCACCTGGGTGGGCACGCCGTCTACCTCTCGCCAAATGAGATCGGCTTGGGCAAACGGGAGAGCGTAGCTGATGTGGCGCGCGTGCTGTCGGGATACGTGCAGGGGATCGAAGCGCGGGTGTTTTCTCACCGCGCCATTGAGCAGTTGGCACAGTATGCCACCGTGCCCGTGATCAACGGACTTTCTGATTTCAGCCATCCCTGCCAGGCATTGGGGGATGTGCTGACGTTGTGGGAGAAAAAGGCTCAAGTAGATGGGCTCAAGCTGGCCTTTATCGGCGATGGCAACAATGTTGCCAACTCGCTGCTTTTCATCGGTGCCAAGTTGGGCATCTACGTCGCTGTCGCTTCGCCCAAGGGGTACGAACCGCATCCTGCCGTTGTACGTCTGGCAAAAGAAGCCGCTGCCCAAAGCGGTGCAGTAGTGAGTATTTTGAATGATCCCTTGCAGGCAGTTCACAAGGCAGACGTCGTCTATACGGACGTGTGGACCAGTATGGGGCAGGAAGCGGAGACGGCGGAACGAAAGGCACGGTTTGCCGGGTTCCAGGTCAACGGCGCGCTGATGGCCAAGGCAGAATCGGATACCCTGTTTATGCATTGCTTGCCTGCGCACCGGGGTGAAGAAGTGACTGACGAGGTTGCCGATTCTACAAACTCGGTCATATTTGATCAGGCCGAGAATCGCTTGCACGCGCAAAAAGCTGTGCTGGCCATCTTGATGGGATAGCGCCTACGGATGTCTTGAGGGAGGTGTAAAGTGGCGGGCAACCGGCGTGTTTATGATGCGGCAATGAAACGAGCCGCGAGTCTGGCTTGGGAGAACAAATGGTCTCGTGCTATCGAGGAATATGAAAAGGCTCTGATCGAGTTCCCCAAAGACGTGGCTGGGCTCACAGGATTGGGCTTGGCCTATGTTGAAACGCGGCAACTGGCTAAGGCTCTGGATGTCTACAAACAGGCTGCAAACCTGTCTCCAGAGAATCCCGAAGTGCTCCAGCGTGTGGGTTATGTGTACGAGCGGCTGGCTCAATTGGCTGAGGCTGCACGCGCCTATGTTCTTGCTGGCGTGGCTGCTGCGGGTATGCGCGACATTGCTCAGGCGATCGATATTTGGCAAAAAGCGGCCGTTTTGGCTCCGGGAAACCTCGATGCTCATCGCAATCTCATTCGTGCCTATCAAGATCAGGGCGAACAGCGCAAGGCGGCATGGCATTATTTGATCATGGCACGCGTTTTGGCGCGGCGAAACAAATTTGACGAGGCGACAGAGTGCGCCCAGGAAGCGGTCAAGCTTGACGCACGCAACTCTGAAGCCGACGAACTATTGGAAGCACTAAAGCGCGGGCTGCCGCTCCCGGATGGACCTACCGCTCGCTTGCAGCCCGATGCTCAGGGCAAGCGCTCGCTGGACAGTTTTGTCGTTTTTGAGGACATCGAGATTGAGGGCTCGGCTGTGTTGGATGAGGAGCGTGTCTCTCCCTCCGATTTGGTACTCAGGCGATCGCTTGCCCAGATGGCCGAAGCGCTCTTTTCAGATGATATCGATCCGAGCAAGATGCAGACGTATTTGTTACTCGGCCAGGCTGCCGATTTTCAAACGCGCGGCCTGTCGGATCAGGCGCTTGAAGCTTACGATGGCGCGCTTGAGATGGGGGCCAATCAGGCCTCGATCTATTTCAACATGGGACTTTTGTTGCGCGAGCAGCAGGATTTCCCGCATGCTATCGAGAGTCTGAACCAGGCCATTTCAGAGCCAGACCTCGTATTGGGAGTCAACTTTGCTATCGGCGAGTGTTATTATAGCTGGGGCAAACCAGCGGAAGCGCTGCCTTATCTTTTGGAAACGCTCCGATTGCTCGATTCTCAGACTGTGCCTGCCAGCCAGATGGACGAGCTGAACGCGACGTATGAACGGCTACGCCGCGACTATGCAGGCAGAAACGGTTCATCATCGACGCAGCTTTTTGCGCGTTCTATTGTCGAATTCTTTAATCAAAAAGAATGGCGAGAACGCATTGTCCAGGTCCGCACACAGATGGACAGCACTTCCCAGGACGGTGTGGTTGGCGTGTTGGGTGAAATGCTCACCGAGCCAGATGCACAATATGCGATGGGAGCGATGGTTCAGATTCAGGCTTATGCCAGCCGTCATCTGTTATTCTCTGCCCTTGAAGAGTGCCTGAGCGCTATTCGGCAGGCGCCTTATTATCTGCCATTGCACTTGTGCATGGCCGATCTTTTGGTAAAAGAAGATCGAGCCAAAGAGGCTGCCCAAAAATATGCCGTTATCGCTCAGACATACGAGGTGCGAGAGGATTTGTATCGTGCCACGCGTGTGTATCGCAAAGCACTCGACATCGCCCCAATGGATGTCGATATGCGGAAAAGGCTGATCGATCTTTTGATCAAGTCCCGACAATACGATCAGGCGATCGAGCAGTACATTGCTATGGCAGATACATATTACCAGTTAGCTCAAATAGACCAGTCAATTGAGCAGTACAATCAGGCCCTCAAGTACGCGTCTCAAGGAGATCCTGCGCGTCATTGGGAGGTGAATATCCTGCATCGGATTGGCGATATCCATATGCAACGCGTCAATTGGCGGGAGGCGGTCAAGATCTACCAACGTACGAAACGGATTGAGCCCCAGGATGACAAAGCGCGCATGTTTTTGGTTGATTTGTATTTCAAGACTGCTCAACACGCTCAAGCACTCCAAGAGATTGATGAGTTGATTGCTTTCTTCAAGCAAGCGCGCATGCCCAACAAGCTCGTCTCCACAATGAAAGCGATCACGGATATGCATCCGCAAGAGATAGCTGTTCATATGCGAATGGCAAAAATCTACCTGGACATGCGAAAGAAAAGAGATGCGATCGCCGAACTTGATGTCGTAGGCGAACTCCAGTTGAATGATGGAAAAAAGGCAGATGCGATTCGCACCATTCAAGCCATTATTCGTCTGGGGCCGGATGATGTGGACCAGTATAAACGATTGTTGGTTCAAATCAAAAACTAGTGGTACTTGCATGATGCAGAGCATGCCACATATGGGCATATGCCCTGCATTTTGTTCTTACAAAAGACCGGATTTCTGGCATTGTTTTGGAGAAGACAAGATTGTTCGACCTGAGTTGGTTTTTGCGGCGGTTGGGTGAGAATTGGTGGAATGTCTTCGATATCCTTTTGGTTACGTTGATCATCTATTGGTTCTTGAACCTGATTCGTGGTACACAAGCTGTACAATTGCTGCGTGGTGTGGTGATACTGGCTATCGCCACCGTTTTAGTCGCGAATTTGCTTCCTTTTAGGGCCTTTGGTTGGCTCGTTGCCAAAGCACTGCCCGCGCTCCTGGTTTCGATACCTGTTATCTTTCAACCCGAATTGCGACGGGCATTGGAACGACTGGGGCGTACTGGCTCTGGTTTGACTCCACTCAGCCGTGAGATCTCGTACACTGAAGTCATCAATGAGATTTGCAGGGCCTGCGCCCAACTCTCGGAAAAGCAGGATGGTGCTCTGATTGTACTTGAGCTTGCGACGGGATTAGAAGATTACATCGAAAGTGGCGTTCGGGTAGACAGTCGGGTGACAGCTGAGCTGCTCGTCACCGTCTTTTTCAAAAATACGGCTTTGCACGATGGCGCGGTCATCATTCGTGACGGACGGGTTGTGGCCGCTGCTTGTGTTCTGCCGCTTGCTCAAGGAACCATTCCCGAGCGGCAGATGGGATTGCGCCATCGTGCGGCGATTGGCGTCACCGAAGAAACCGATGCGATTGCCGTTGTTGTGTCGGAAGAAACGGGCACGATATCGGTTGCCCGTTTTGGCCGCATCATTCGCCGATTGGACATCAAACGGCTGCGCAATATCTTGCAAGCATCCTACCATGCTCCTGCGCCACCGGATTTTTCGAGTATTGTCAAAGGTGTGCGCAGTCGCGTCGGTGAATTTTTTGGTAGGCCAAAGCGATGAGTTTGGAGGGTGGATTGAGGCGTCTGGTCAATGAACTGGGCATGATCCTGGTGGCCTTGTCTTTGTCGGTCGTGGTCTGGATTGTTGCTATGCAAGAAGAGAACCCTATCGAGGATGGCGAATTTCCGGCGGCTATTCCGGTTGAGGTCCTCAATCAACCCGAAGGAACGATTCTTTTTCCTCGTTTTGATCAAGAGGTCACGATCACGATTCGTGCCCCGAGCACCAGTTGGCGAAACCTGCGTGCAGACATGTTTACGGCATGGGTTGATTTGGCAGCGCAGTCGCCGGGTGACTATGAAATGGAGATCCGGGTCTCCTGCAAGGATAGTAATGTTGTGATTGTTGAACTGTCGCCAGTGACGGTTCCGGTTTATTTGAAAAAAAAGATCTCGCGTGAGGTGCCGGTACATATCAGGGTGACCGGATCGGTCGCTGCCTTTTTTGAGCTAAAGGAAGACCAAATCACCGTCGAACCGCAAAGTGTGGTGGTGACCGGCCCCGAATCGATTGTCGAGCAGGTGCTCGACGCAACCGTCACCTTTACTCTGGATGACAACGTCAAAGAGACGATCGTCACCAAACGTTCTGTCGTTGCCCGGCAGGCCAACGATGAATCGGTGGGCTCGTTTGTGACGATTGAGCCCAGTTCGGTCAACGTCGTGATCCCGATTGAACAAAGAACGGGATTCAAAGAGGTGGCTGTGCGCCCGGTTGTGACTGGCGTTCCCGCTTCAGGTTACAGGCTTCGCGGCGTGAGCGTGGAACCGGCGACAGTGACGGTTGGTGGCGACAACGATGCTGTCGAAGCGATTCCGGGCTATGTGGAAAACCAACCGCTGAACATTACCGGGGCGACGGAAGACGTTGTCGAACGGCTGGCACTAAACCTGCCCGAAGGCGCGTCCGCGGTTGGCGTGCAGGGCGTGTTGGTGACGGCCAACATCGAGCCGCTTCCAGGGCGACAAACGTTGAGCAGGGTGCCTATCGTCCAAGGGTTGAGCACGGATTTGGTGGCGCAGGTATTACCTGAGCGCGTCTCGCTGACGCTGACCGGCCCCCTGCCCAAGCTGAACGCCATTAGACAGGAAGATGTCCAGGTCTATGTCGAGCTGATCGAAAAAGGTGTGGGATCACACAGTATCGAGTTAACCTACCTGGTTCCCGAGGGGCTTGAATTGGAGTCGATCGTGCCTGCTGTTGTGGATGTGGTGATATCGCGGGTTACGCCGACCTTTACACCCACGCCGACCTTTACACCCACGCCGACCTTTACACCCACGCCCATCGTGACCAAGACGGCGGCGATAACGACGACGTTAACCACGGTGCCGACGGTGAATTGGACGGCGACGCCGGTCGGTACGGCTGTGCCGAGCACGCATCGTTCGCCGTTGCCAACGCCGGCGTCGACTGCGTTTCCAACAGTGACGGTTGTGTCAGTTGCAACACCGGTACCAACCAGGGAAAAATAGAAAGCTTTTTGATGCCAAAACCACTTGTGGCCCTCGTGGGCCGTCCAAATACTGGGAAATCGACCATGTTTAACCGGCTGATCGGCGAAAGGAGATCGATCGTCTCGGACATTCCGGGCACGACGCGCGATCGGATATATGCCGATTGTTTTTGGAATGGCGTGACTTTTACCTTGGTCGATACCGGCGGTCTCGAGATTCTCGCTCACCACCGCCTTGAATCAGGAGAACCGGCCGACATTCTTTCCGCTGGTTCGACGCACTTTATCCGAGAGATCCGTGCTCAGGCCCAGGTTGCCATTCGTGAATCGGACGTGATTATCTTTGTGACCGATGCGCAGGCCGGGCTTACGGCAGCCGACGAAGAGGTGGCCGGCGTGTTGCGCCGTGCCGACAAGCCGATCATTGTCGCTGCCAACAAAGCTGACAATCTCGAATTGTGGCAAGATGCGAACGAGTTTTATGCTTTGGGTGCTGGCCCTGTGTTGCCTGTCTCGGCGATCAATGGCCGGGGAACGGGTGATCTGTTGGATGAGGTAATCACGTCTCTTTCTGAAATTGTTCAGGAGGAGGCAGAATCGGATGCGATTGGGATCGCCATTGTTGGACGACCCAACGTGGGCAAGTCGTCGTTGCTCAACAAGCTGTTGCGCCAGGAGCGATCGATCGTCAGCCCGGTTGCGGGCACGACGCGCGACGCCGTAGACACGTATCTGGAATGGGAAGGTCAAGACCTTATGCTGATCGATACGGCAGGCATTCGCCGCCGCGGCAAGGTGGAGGGGCTCGAGTACTATAGTGTTTTGCGTGCCCTGCATGCCATCAGCCGTGCCGATGTTGCCTTACTGCTCGTTGACGCAGCGGAGGGGATTACCGCTCAAGATGCACACGTTGCAGGCTACATTCTAGAAGAGCACAAAAGTGTCATCGTTATCGTCAATAAATGGGATACGATCGAAAAGGACACCTATACGATGGATGCCTACACCGAATATGTGCGCGACGAACTCAAGTTTTTGAGTTATGTGCCGGTCTTGTTCCTCTCGGCATTGACTGGTCAGCGGGTAAACAAGGTCATTCCGACGGCGCTGGAAGTGTACCAGGAGCGCCATCAGCGTCTAACCACCAATGAGCTGAACAATTTGGTCCAGGAGGCTATGTTTCGCCACAGTCCTCCGACGATCCGAGGGCAAAAGCTCAAGGTCTATTTTGCGACTCAGGCTGAGGGATCGCCACCTACTTTTGTCTTTTTTGTCAACGATCCCAAGCTGGTGCATTTTGGTTACAGCCGTTATCTTGAGAACAAACTGCGCGAAGTGCATCCTTTTAGCGGGACGCCGATCAAGCTGTTGTTCAAGCGTCGCGACGAAAGATAGACGGCGATCTGGGCATGTTTTCTTGCTCCCTTGAATTGTCGAACCCAGGGGACAAGATGGACTCTGGCCGTCCGGCCCGGGTCATAGAAATCAAAAAATGGCTCGATCCAAGAGACAGGAACTGACTTTTGCTGCGTCGGTGCTGCCTGGCCTCGAAACGATAGCGCAAGACGAGATCCAGGCACGCTTGAAAAACGCCCAAATCGTCGAACAAAGGCGAGGTTGGGTTGTTTTTCGTTGTCACGCCAGTGCGAGCGATCTACAGCAGCTTGATACAACCGAAGATGTCTTTGTCATCCTATTTCACACGACGCAGCTTCCGGCTCATCGTAAAGAGGCCATCCCCTTGTTGACCCAAATGGCTGCCAGGAGCTATCACTGGGATCAGGCCTTCTCTTATTTTAGCCAAGCGCAGAAAAAAGCTGTGCGGCGGGTCACGTATCGGGTGATCGCTCAATTGACGGGCCAGCACGGATTTCGCCGCAACGAGGTGCGCGACGCTGTATTGGCTGGTGTGCAGGCGCGATGGAACCGTTGGAAACCGGTTGCCGATGATGCCCATCTGGAAATCTGGACGCCTATTGTGAACGATTGGGCGCTGATTGCCATTCGCCTTTCGGACCGGTCGATGCGGCATCGCACCTACAAGCAAGAGCATTTGCCAGCTTCGCTTCGTCCAACACTGGCGGCGGCCATGGTTCGGCTTGCCAACCCCAGGCCTAACGACCGGTTTTGTGATCCGATGTGTGGTGCGGGCACTATTCTTGCCGAACGGGCACGGGCCGGTCCATATCAAACCCTGATTGGTGGCGATATCGATGCCAAGGCTGTGCAAGCTGCACGCGTCAACTTGTTGCACCAGGATTGTATCGTTCATCTCTGGGATGTGCGCCGTTTGCCTTTACGCTCAAATACGCTGGATGCAGTGGTGTGCAATTTGCCATTTGGCGAACAGATTGGCTCACATGCTGACAACGTGGCCCTATATGATCGCTTTTTCAAACAATTGTGCCGTGTACTTGGACCCGGTGGGCGAGCCGTGCTCTTGACCAGCGAAAAGGAACTGATGCGGCAATTGCTGCGCTCGTATGCGCAGCTCGTGCGCAAGCAAGAGATCCTGGTTGGCGTGCTGGGGCAGGCGGCACGGATTTACGTGCTGCAGAAAGCCTAAATCGCAGAGGATGCACCATGCAAATGTACCTTGCCCGGCACGGTGAAACGGATGGCACCGCTCTAGAGCGTTACGGAGATTGGCCGTTGAATGCGTGCGGACAGGAGCAAATCGATCGTCTTGCGCAGCGACTGAGCGGCGTGCCCTTGACTCACGTCTACACGAGCCCGATGCGGCGCGCTTGGCAGAGCGCCGAGATCGTTGCGCGCAAGCACACTTTAACACCGGAGGTGCTTGATGGCTTGCGTGAAGCGGATATCGGTGCATTTGACGGGCTGACCTACAAGGAGGCGCGTGAGCGTTATCCCTGGTTCTTTGCACAAAGTCGCGTCCAGCCGACGCTTGACTTTTGCTGGCCCGGCGGCGAGACGACAGCCCAGGTATTGGACCGCGCGCAGCAAACCTGGGATTGGCTCTGGGAACGCCACAAAAATAGAGACGACGTACTGCTCGTCGTCTCTCACACCTATTATCTTAACCTATTTTTGCTGGCTGTTTTGGGCCTGTCTTTTCCCAATCGATTTTCATTCAAAGTCGAATTGGCCGGTCTGGTTCACGTCGAGGCAGCAAATGGTCTGCCGCCGTGGATCGTCTTTGATTCTCCTAGCTCAATGCCGCAAACGTGATCCGCAGTTGGTCTCGCTCATCATAGTCGTAGCGGGCAAAAAAGGGCAGCGCATCGTTATCGGTTTGTGCCATGCGTTCGAGCAGGACCGGTACGTCCTCGACGAGGTCATATTCAAGCAACTGCGTTCGTGATACCCATTCGAGTGTTCCTTCTGCAGAGGGGCGTGTTTGCCGTTTATCGCTATGCGCTGTAAAGACAAAGAGCATAATCCCCGTTGATTTTCCCACATCGATATTGACAACGCCGCGCAAGCGCAGGTGGTGTACCTCTAGCCCGGTTTCCTCAAGCGTCTCGCGCTGTGCGGCCGTGTAGATGTTTTCGTCTGCCTCCACGTGCCCACCAATGCCATTATAGCGGTTGGCCCAGATGCGTTTGGTGGGCGCACCCTTGATCAACAGAATGTCGTCTCGGTTGTGGACAAAGATCAGGACGCGAGGAATGGTGTGGTAACGCTCTTGGCTGGCTTGCAGACCTTGCTTGGCCTGTGGGCCTTGATCGGCTTTTTTCACCCTAGTCAGTCCCCTTGGCCTTCAGTTCCTTGTGTTTCCTGCTCGATGCCATAGTAGGCTGCCGCGACCTGCCGGAACAGCGGCGCGGCGTACGTCGTTCCCTCGCCAATGTTCTCGATCATGGCGGCGATGGCGATCTCGGGGTTGTCGGCCGGCAAATAGCCAATGAACCACGAGTGCGGCAATTCGCCTTCGTTCTGTGCGGTGCCTGTCTTTCCTGCGACCGGATACGGAAAATCGACAAAGCGATGGGGGGCGGTGCCCTGGGGTTTGGTCGTTACCCCAAGCAGACCTTCCTGGATGGCTTGCAGTGTGGCTGGTGTGATTGGCAGCCGTCCGACCTTGTCTGCCTTGAACGAGACTTCTGGTTGATCGCCTATCGCAGCGACTTTGTATACGATCTGTGGGCGGTAGAGCGTGCCGCCATTTCCTACAGCCGCCACCATACGACACATCTGCAGCGGTGTGGTCAGCAAAAAACCCTGCCCGATGGCCAGGTTGACAGTGTCGCCCGTCGACCATCCCTCACCATAGGTCTCTCGTTTCCACGCATCGTCCGGCACAAGTGCACTTGGTTCTCCCAGCGGGTCGGAGCCTGTTATGCTTTTGTCCGGCCTGTTGCCGATGCCGGTTGGAGCGCCCAGGCCAAACGACCTGGCATAACTGGGCAAGGCGTCGATATCAATAAAGCTCAGATCGTATCCAATTTGGTAAAACGTGACGTCGCAGGAGGCGGTGAGTGCGTTTACGAGATCAATGTTGCCATGCCCGCTTTTCAGCCAGCAGGTCATATCCCATCCCAGCTTGTTCCAGGTACCGGGGCAATAATACCCTTGAGTCGGGGAAACACCGCCCCGTTCCATGATCGTGCCCATCGTGATGATTTTGAACGTCGAACCTGGCGGATATTGTCCTTGAACCGGACGATTCAGCAAGGGATTGTTGGGATCGTTGACCAGCGCCGACCAGGTGGTGGGATCGATGCCTTCGGCAAACAGGTTCGGATCAAAGCGCGGCCATGTCGCCAGGGCCAGTACGCGTCCGTCGTTGACGTCCATCACCACGACGGCACCCTTGCGCTCCCCGAGCAGATCTTCCACCTGGCGCTGAAATGCATAATCGATGGTCAGGTAGACGCTGCGCGCGGGCACGGCCTCACGTCGGGCCAGGGTGGTGACGGTTTGTCCTTCTGGTGTGATGATGGTCAATACGCCGCCCCGCTGTCCGCCCAGATAGTGCTCTCCCCAGGCTTCAATCCCGGTGCGGCCCACCAACTCATCACCGGTGTAGCCCTGTTCCTGCCAGTAAGGTAGTTCGTCTGCCGGGATATTTCCCATATATCCGACAATGTGGGGCGCTGCGACGGGATCGCGATAGGAACGTACAGATTTTTGGTTCAACGAGATGCCCGGCTCGCTGTCCAGCAGTTCATAGTACTCTTGACTGCGTTCCAGCGAGATGTCGGCGATGGGGATGAGCCAGGTCGGAGGTTGGTTCTCATACTTGGCTTTGATCTCGGGTTGAGGCATGTCAAGCACTTTGGCCAGGCGTGCCAACAGAGCGGGTTCGTCGACAATGTCTCCTGGAATAACGCTAACCGTGATCAATTCCTTTTTGACAGCCAGCCCTTTGCCGTTTATGTCATAGATGTTGGCCCGGACCGGCGAACGTGGATCCATATATACGAGATTCTCAGTTTCCAATTCGCGGAAAATGCACGTTTTCGACCAGTCTACGGCCCAGCGGTCGGTGTCCCACACCAGCGGGAGTTCGTTTTCGATCGTGAACGTGCCCACAAAGCTGGTCTGTATCACCGCCGAAAACGCTGCCTGCGCTACCGGGCCTTCTTCGAGCACGGCGACGAGCGTGGGCTGCACGGTGAGTATGGTTGACTCTTGGATAATTTCGGCATAGATGCGTTGAAATTCCGCCAAGGGGATGCGCTTTTGTGTCTCGACCGAGCAGTGTGCATACATAGCCTCGTAATCACCTGTTGCCCAGGCGTCAAGAAAGGCTTCTGCCACCTCGTAGGCCGGGGAGGTAACGGGCACGGGTGTAGGTGTGGGAACCAGGGTCGGTGTAGGGTTGACTGTGGGTCTGCAAGCAGTCAGGAGAAAAATGGCAAGGCCTAAACTTGCCCGAATCCATTTTTTCATCGTCTCGTTTTAACCTCAACCTTTGTAGGTCTGGTCAGTCAGCGCTGTTCGACACTTTGCCGCAGCAGGGCACGCCTGTGATCTCGATGCACGCTGTTGGCGCGTCTATCTCTAGCGCCAGACCGGCCCGGGACAAGAGCTCAACCAGGTCGCACAAACAAAGACCCATCACGCCGGCGTAACACCCCTGCCACCTGGCAACCGGACGGAATGCAACATTTTGGATGCCGTACGCGCCTGCCTTATCCAGCGGATCGCCGGAAGAAACATAAGCAGCGATTTCGGCGTCGCTGTAGGGCCGCATCCAGACCGTACTGTCGGAAACGGACGTGAGTGGTATGTCGTGCGCCGGCGAGCAAACGGTGATGCCGCTGTAAACGTGGTGCGGCCGATCGCGCAGACGGCGGAGCATCGCCGTAGCCTCGTGATGCCCGGCAGGCTTTCCCAACACTCGCCCGTCGAGTGCAACAACCGTGTCTGCGCCGATGACGATCGCGTTGGGATAAAGAGCGGCGACGGCCAACGCTTTTTCTCGGCTCAGGCGAACGACCAGATCTTCTGGCAGCTCACCCATCCGAGCCTGTTCGTCAATGTCGGCGACATGAGCGTGAAAAACAATGCCGAGAGACTTGACAAAATCATGCCGACGGGGAGACCCAGAAGCGAGGATGACGGGAAAACGAGTCAAAGGGCTTGTCCTTATTCGGGTTCGGTCAACTCTTTGATATGGCTCTGGGCCATGGATACCATCTCTTCGTTCCAATGCGTCTTGAACTTGAGAAATCTCTCAAAATCGGCAATGGCTTGCTCCGTTTCGCCAATGATCTTGCAAGTATACCCTCGGTTAAAGTACAACTCGGGATAATCCGGATCGAGTTCTATTGCTTCCCCGTATTCCTCAATTGCCTCGTCCCACTGTCCCAGCGAGGAAATGATCGAAGCGTGAGCGTTGTACGTATAGGCGTCCGGCTCGATCTTGAGCGCCGCTTCATAATCGGCGATGGCCCGATCGTAATAGACCTGTGCATCTCCCATGACCGGCACCAGCGTATTCTGGCAATCGCCGCGCAAACGCATCGCTTCGGTCAGGGTGGGATCAATCGACAAGGCACGTGTCAGACTGACGATCGCTTTGCGGCATTCTCCCATTTCGATATATGCCTGGCCGATGTAACAATGAACGCGGGGGTTGTCTGGCGCAATTTGAGCCAGCGTCTGTAATCGCTCCATCCAGGGCGCATGGTCCCAATCGTCGCCGTATAGTATGGCACGCTTGATCTTGAGTTCATCCAGCTTGGCTTCCATCATCATTTTCTGGATATCGTCTTCGGCGACGTCGCGAGGAGGTGTGTCGGGATCCTGAAGCGAGTGACCACACAAAACACAATCTGGATAGTTGACCGTTTCCTCGCCACAGTTTGGACAAGTTACCAAGTCGTTATGCATCAATTCACTCATCGCTACTCTCCTTTTCATTCTTTCCAGATTCCGTACTTGGGCGGGTCCGGCGTTGTAAAAGTTCGGCGATGCGCACTTGCTCCAGCCCTTCGTCCGGACTGTTCTCCAACTCTAGCCTATGCTCATCTGTCAATCTCTCTGGCGTGTTGTTCGACAGTGGTTGTTTTGCCCTTTTCTGTTGTGGCCGAGATCGACGTGTTAACGATTTGGCCAATGTAGCCAGTTTACGTGCTAGTTTCATAGCTTGTGCGCTCCACAAAACAAACTACCCGTATCTTGATTATACCATATTCTGTTATGTAAGGGAAACACGCCAAACATTATGTTCACTCTTTTGCGCTAACCCAGATGCCCCATCGGGCCATAACAGTAAACAGCGCCGCCAGCGGCATTAACCCCGCGACGATGCTAAACAGGATGCCTTCTTGCATCCCCTTGTAGCTGAACCATCCGATCAACAGCGCCAACAGGTTCCACAAGGCATGAATGCCTAATCCTTTGCTAAAATCCCCAATGGCCATCAGCCATCGTTTCTGTGCGATTGCACGATACCACCCTCTGCCGACGAATCCGCTGGCAGCACCGTGCATCACGGCAGCCCCAACGCGAAACCAAAAGATCAGCGCCCATTCTTCTGCCCAAACGCTGATGTAACCAATGTTCTCGGCAAAGGCAAATCCTACGCCGCCTGCCACTCCGAGCAAAACCGCGAGCCGTTCATTTTGCCTGCTTTTTGGCCAGACAAACGCCAGCAGCGGTATCCCCTTGAGCGTCTCTTCGATGAGCGGTGCCAGGACGACCAGGATCGATCCCAGTCCAACCAGGATCAACGGTGACGAGACAATCATTTGTTCAAGGCTGCCCAAGAATGCCGGTTCGTCGATGGCGCTGACGAGAAATTCATAACTTTTTGTGTCGCCGGAAAGGTAGGCGAAAACGACCATCGCCAATCCCACAATCCCTGTCGTAATGCCTTCCACAACGATCGCACAAGTGGTCGAGAATGTCGCTGACAGGGCAAAGGTCAGGGTGACGATGTGTCGCGGCCCAATCTGCATGAGCAGTGGCTTGCGTTCTGCAGGAGAAAAAAGTCCGTCCAAGCTGGCCGATAGAAACATCAACGAAGGCAGTAATGCCCCGAGCACGATCGCTGGAGGTAGTAGCCAGGGGACGCTTTGCGGAAACACGGTTGTGATCAAGACACCGCAAGACCATGCCAATACCATCCATCCAACCCAGATCCACAAGGAAGGTAGTTTGGTAGATGCTTTCCAGCGGGCGGGATCGAGTGCGCGCCAACTCTGGACGATGAAAACGATGCCGATCAAGATCAATGTGATGAACAATGTACGCTCTGGGATCGTGCCTTTGATAAACAGCAATAGCACGCCCAGACCCAGCCCGGCCAAAACCATCAACCCGCCGAGGGCAATCAGCAAAACATGACCAAGTTGAGCCCAGAAGCCAGGCTCTCGCGATGTGGTCTGTACGGTTGTCGGTGTGCAAGTCAATGTGCTTCCTGTTTCGCCGCACCGGGGACAGTGCTCGGCTGAAAGCGGAAACAATTGCCCGCATCTCGTACAATGGCAGACAAGCACATCCTTTTGGGCAACAGGGGCACCGCAAAAGAGGCATTTTAATTCGTTGGCAGGATTATATTGCCCGCAACGGGCGCACATCCAATAGGTCGGATCGCTGTTGGCCGGATTGAGTTCTATCACAACTCGTCCTATGATTTGGCGCGTTTGGCCGGCGACGTCGGCAGCTTGGGCATAACAATCTCGCCTGGACGTCCCAACTTGGTCAATAGCGCGGCCCGCAGTGCCTGGTGCTCGCTCCACGGGTACTCGGTGCTTCCAAAGCACATCGATTTTTCGTGTGCCTTGCCACACGTGACCACGATGTCGCCCGGTCGAGCCAGGCTCACGGCAAAGGCAATGGCTTCTGAGCGGTCGGGAACGCAAAAGTAGCCTGTGCCTTCTCGGGCACCTTCTGCTTCACATCCTTGAGCGATCTGATCAATGATCGTATCCAATGCTTCGGTGCGGGGGTCTTCGGCTGTGATCACGGTAACGTCGGCCAGGCGTCCGCTGACACGCCCCATCATTTCACGCTTGTACACATCGCGCAGCCCGGCGGACCCAAACACGGCGATGAGCTTGCCGTCAGTCTGGGGGCGCAGGCTTTCCAGCGCGCGCTGCAGTCCGTTTGGTGTATGGGCAAAGTCAACGATGGCCGTAAAATCTTGCCCTTCGTCAATGCGCTCCATTCGCCCGATGACCAGTTCAAGGTTGGCTACACCTTTTTGAATTGCTTCAATGGGGACATTCAGGGCCAGCGTGGCAGAGACCGCCGCAAGGATGTTATAGACGTTAAACCGTTCGGTCAGGGCGCTAGAAATATCGAACTCGGTTTGCGGTGCGTTGACGGTAAAGATCCGTTTTCCGTCCGCGATCGCGAGGTTGGAAGCGGTAACGTCGGCCGGGCGTTCAAGGCCATAGGTCACATAGATGTCGGCCGGAATCGGTTTCAAGTGGGCAAAAGATTGGTCGTCGACGTTCAGGACGGCGCATTTGGGCGTGCCCGGTTTTCGTATAGAAGTAGAAAGCATATGGAACAGCCTGGCTTTGTCTGCACAGTACTGCTCCCACGAGCCGTGATAGTCGAGGTGCTCGTGGGTAATATTGGTTACCACAGCAACGTCAAATTCAGCGTCTGAGACGCGGTGCTGTGCCAGGCCGTGTGAGGTCGTTTCCAGAATGGCTATCTCTGTACCTGCTTGGACCATTTGTGCCAGTAGCGACTGGACTTGTAGCGCATCGGGTGTGGTGACGTGCAGACCTGTGTCCTGGTAGTGGTTGCCGATCAAGGCGTTCACTGTGCTGATCATGCCCGTCTTGTGCCCGGCAGCGGCCATAATGGACTGGATCAGGTTGACCGTAGTGGTTTTGCCATCGGTACCCGTGACCCCAATGACGGTCATCTTGCGGCCTGGGTGGTCGTACCAGGCGGCGGCGAGCGCAGCAAGTGTTTGTCGGCTGTCTGGCACCTGAATATAGGCGATACGATCGGGAATGGCGAGTTCACGCCGTGATCGTTCGCCGATCACGGCGACTGCGCCGTTTTCGATAGCGCTGCCGATGAATTGGTGCCCATCTGTTTCCTTGCCAGCGATGGCCACAAACAAATAGCCTTTTTGCACCTTTCGCGAGTCGAAGGCAAGGCCAGCGATCGGCGTCATCGCGTCGCCAATCAGGCCGTAGGAAACCAAGTCAGTCAAAAGCTGCTGCAAGATCATCATACGCTCCTCTTTTCGTATAGCTTGATTATACCTCAGGATGGCCGTTTCAGACAATTGTGACCATTTCCCTGTGAGTCAATGCCTTGACACTCTTTTTTGAAACGAGTATAATACACTTGTAAGCTAAAACAAAAGCGGTGATTTGACGGATCGGCCAGATCACATGGGCTTTTTACAGGTGTTGGGTGCGTCCTTGGTGCGTGCGAATCAAGGTAGTACCACGTGAGTCGCTCCCTCTCATCTTTGCCGATGAGAGGGGTTTTTGTGTCGAAAGTTTGGTCAACTACTTGGCGTTCTGCCAACTTGACGGAGAGAGTCCATCATGCCCTCAAAGAATGTTACCTTGCCCAAGAACTATGATCCAAATAAAGTGGAAAAGCGCATCTATGATTGGTGGGAGAAAAAGGGATATTTTGAACCCAAGGCACATCCCTGGAAAAAGCCGTTTGTGATTTCGATGCCGCCACCAAACGTGACTGGGCAGCTTCACCTCGGGCATGCGATTACGGCGACACTTGAAGATATTATGATCCGCTACCATCGGATGATCGATGATCCGACGTTGTGGGTTCCCGGTGCAGACCACGCCGGTATCGCCACTCAAAATGTGGTCGAACGCGAGTTGGCCAAGGAAGGGATCACGCGTACCGACTTGGGGCGGGAAGAGTTTATTGAACGGGTGTGGGAATGGAAACAAGTATACCACAAACGTATCGACGACCAGCACCGTCGCCTGGGTGTGAGTTGCGATTGGAAGCGCGAACGGTTTACGCTGGATGAGGGCCTAAGCCGCGCCGTGCGCACCGCTTTTGTGCGCTTGTATGAAAAGAAACTGATTTACCGGGGAACCTATCTGGTAAACTGGTGCCCGCGATGTGGCACGGCGGTCTCGGATCTAGAGGTCGAGCACGAAGAGGAAGCGTCACACCTGTGGCACATCCGCTATCCAGTGATTGCCGGGGCGTGGAAAGGTCCGCAGGTACCGTGGCCTGACCCCAAGTGGTGCAAAGGAGCAACGGTATTCATCACCGTAGCAACAACGCGTCCGGAGACGCTGTTGGGCGATTCGGCCGTAGCCGTTCATCCAGAAGACGATCGATTCCGTCACCTGATAGGGACGACAGTCGTTCTGCCAGGAGTAGAGCGCGAGATCCCGATCGTTGCCGATGACGTGGTCGATCGAGAATTTGGCACCGGCGCGGTCAAGGTGACGCCAGCGCACGATCCCACGGATTACGAGATCGGCAAACGGCACAATCTGGCCGAGATCGATGTGATCAATGACGTGGGCATTATGAGCGAAAATGCCGGACCTTATGCAGGCCAGGAACGTTTTGAGTGCCGCAAAAACATTGTCGCCGATCTAAAGGCGGCCGGCGTGCTGCTAGAGATCGAGGATTATGCTCATTCGGTGGGACACTGCCAGCGTTGTCACACAATCATTGAGCCTCGGATTTCGACGCAGTGGTTTGTCAAGATCAAGCCGCTGGCCGATCCAGCGATCCAGGCCGTGCGTGACGGCAAGATCAAGATCGTCCCCGAGCGTTTTGAAAAAGTGTATTTTAACTGGATGGAAAACATCCGTGACTGGTGTATCAGCCGCCAGCTATGGTGGGGGCATCGCATTCCGGTGTGGTATTGCCGGGATTGTGGCCAAGAGTTTGCCGCGCTAGAGGACCCCGCGCAGTGTGTCAAGTGCAAAAGTAAGAACCTGGAACAGGATCCGGACGTCCTGGATACCTGGTTTTCATCGGGCCTGTGGCCTTTTAGCACGCTGGGTTGGCCTGAGGACAGTTCTGATTTCAGATACTATTATCCGACCTCGGTATTGGAAACCGGGTACGATATCCTCTTTTTCTGGGTCGCCCGGATGATTATGCTGGGGATCGAGTTTACCGGCGAGGTGCCTTTCCACACCGTCTATCTGCACGGCCTGGTTCGCAATGAGCAAGGGCAAAAAATATCCAAGTCGTTACCGGATGCGGAAAAATACGACCCCTTGAACGTGATCCACGAACACGGCTGCGATGCGCTGCGGTTTGCTCTGGTGACGAGCAGTACGCCCGGCAACGATGCCAAGTTGTCACCGAGCCGTATCGAGGCTGCGCGCAACTTTGCCAACAAGATCTGGAATGCGACGCGTTTTGTGCTCGCCAGCCTGGGGATGACTATTCAAGCCGGACAAGGAACGTGGGATCTGGCTACACAATCGTTGATGGACAAGTGGATCATCAGCCGTAGCAACCGCCTGGTGGCAGACGTAAATCGCCTTATGGAAACCTACCAGTTCGGCGAGGCAGGTCGCCAGATCCAAGAGTTCTTGTGGAACGAGTACTGTGACTGGTACATCGAGATGTGCAAGACGCGCCTGCGCAGCAATGATATTCGCGAACAAAACGCGGCGCGTCAGGTCCTGGTTTATGTGCTGGAACGTTCGTTGCGGCTGCTGCATCCGTTTATGCCCTTTGTCACCGAAACGTTGTGGCAATCTCTGCCGCACGATGCCCCGGCCTTGATCGTTGCTTCTTGGCCGCAAGAGGGTTGGGTTGATGAGGAAGCGGAAACGCTGCTCGAGTCCTTGATGGCGGTGGTGCGTGGGATTCGTAACGCACGCGCAGAATACAATATCCAGGCCGGTAAACGCATTTCCGCTGCGCTCGTGGTCGGCGATCGTCTCGACTTTTTCAAGATGTATCAAGATGTGCTCTGTAATCTTGCTTACCTTGATGAGAAGCGGGTGACCATTGCCAGATCGCTGGCTGAAAAGCCGGCCCAGGCCCTGACGTTAATCGAGGGTGGTGTGGAAACCTATTTGCCGCTGGGTGACGTGATCGATCTCGATGCCGAACGAACGCGTATCGCGGTCGAGATGGAAGACCTGACGCAACGTATCGCCGAGTCTGAAATTCGGCTGCGCAATTCGGATTTTCTCTCCAAAGCGCCCGAGCACGTGGTACAGCGCGAGCAAGAGAAACGCGATGCACTGCGTGAGCAGTGGTCAAAATTGAAAACACGCTTGCAGCAATTGAACGACCTGTAGTCCATACAGTTCTGCAGCCAAGATTGCCCCAACCGGAAAACAAAAAGGGCGGCCCAGCGAGCCGCCCTTTTGTTGTGTGACTATTGCATTGCTTCGATGATGGCATCTGCCATTTCACTCGTGCCGACGGCTGTCGGATCGTCGCGCGTGGGTTTGAGGTCATACGTTACGTCACGACCTGTGGCGATGACTGCTGCCACCGCGTCTTCGACGCGCTGCGCGGCTGCGATCTCGTTCAGGTGGCGCAACATCAAAGCCCCGCTGAGGATCGTTGCGGTGGGGTTGACCTTGTTCTGCCCGGCATACTTGGGAGCAGAACCGTGTACCGGTTCGAATACAGCCAGTTCGGCGCCAATGTTGGCTCCCGGAGCCATTCCCAGGCCGCCAACCAATCCCGAGCACAAATCGCTGACGATGTCGCCGAACAGGTTAGGGCAGACCAGTACGTCGTATTCCTCTGGTCGTTGCACCAACTGCATGCACATATTGTCAACGATGCGGTCATTAAACTCAATATCGGTATACTCTTGGGCGATCTCTTGTGCTACGCGCAGGAACAGCCCATCGGTTAGTTTGAGGATATTAGCTTTGTGCACAGCAGTGACCGTTTTTCGGCCATTGGCGCGCGCATATTCGAACGCAAAGCGCACTATACGCGCGCTGCCGGCACGGGTGATCACCCTGATCGCTTCTGCTGCCTGGTCGGGTATCACGTCGTGTTCGATGCCGGCGTAAAGCCCTTCGGTATTCTCGCGGACCACGACCAGGTCGACGTCCTGGTAACGGCTGCGCGTGCCGGGCAGGTAACGCGCCGGACGAAGATTGGCATAGAGATCAAGCGCTTTACGAATCGCCACGTTTACACTGCGAAATCCACTGCCCAGCGGCGTGGTGATCGGCCCCTTGATCGCAATTTTGTTCGCTCGCACCGAATCGAGTACGGCTTGGGGCAATGGCGTGCCGTACTTATCCATCACATCGGCGCCAGCTTCCTGTACTTCCCAGTCGAAGTGCAGGCCGGTTGCTTCCAAGACACGCCGCATTGCGTCGGTTACTTCTGGACCGATGCCGTCGCCAGGGATGAGTGTGATGCGATAGGTCATTGTCCATCCTCCTTTTTCCAACTTGATTTGGCAGCGTTCGATCTCCGAACGCTGCTTCATCATCACGTTTGTCTCATTTACGTCGTTTGTGCCACTGCGTGTCTCTGAACCCGGTCTGCAATGGGCAAATATGGCACGCTTTCCGGTCCGGTGTAAGCGCATATTGGACGGAAGAGCCGGTTGTGCTCGTATTGTTCCATAATGTGTGTCGTCCACCCGGCGATGCGGCTGATCGCAAAGACGGGCGTGAACAAATCGAGAGGAATGTCCAGCAGGTACAACAGTGGCGCGGTATAAAAGTCGACGTTCGGAAAGAGGTTTTTCTTGGCTTCGACACTTTCCGCGACGGCGGTAGCGAGGTTGTAAAAGTGCATATTGCCTATTTCGGTGCACAACTCGTAGAGCATCTCTTTCAAATAAGCTGAACGCGGGTCGGCACTCTTGCGATAGACGCGGTGGCCAAACCCCATAATCCGTCTTTTGGCTGCCAGCTCGGCGTCGATGTAGGCTTCGACCTTGTCGACACTGCCAATTTCAAGCAGCATTTCCATTGCGCGTTGGTTAGCGCCACCATGCAGCGGTCCCTTTAGCGTGCCAATGGCGGTCGTGATCGCCGAATAAAGATCCGACAACGTAGAAGCGGTCACACGCGCGGCAAAAGTAGAGGCATTGAAATCGTGATCGGCCATCAACACCATAGCCATATTAAGCGCCTTTACCTCAAGTGCTGAAGCCTCTTTGCCGCGCAGCATATACAAAAAGTTGGCTGCGTGTCCGAGGTCAGGGTTGGGCAGGATCGGCTTTTCATCCCTCAAAAAATGGTAATAATCGGCGACGACGATCGGCAATCGCACCGTGAGCCGGGTTGCTTTATTCAGGTTGGCCTCGTGTTCGTAATTGTATACGTCCGGGTCGTAGGCCGCGATCGCCGAGACCGTGGTGCGCAGCGCCTCCATCGGCTGCGCGCGGCGCGGCAGACAGCTCAGGATCCGCCATATGCTGCCATTGACGTCTCGTTCTTGCACCAGTTTGGCATTGAATGCATCCAGTTCATCCTGGGTAGGCAGTCTGTCATACCAGAGCAGATAAATGGTTTCTTCGTACGTAGCATATCGACCGAGATCGCCAATGTCGACGCCTCGATAGGTCAGCGTTCCAGCTTCGCCATCGATGTGACAGATTTTGCTCTCTGATACTACAACACCTTCCAGTCCTGACTTGATTTCGGTTGCCATCTTGTTCTCCTTTGTTTTGGTAAGAGGCGGCTCAGCCAAATCGTGCGTTGTCGGCAGGTTTGTGCGAGAGCCCAAGGATCAGGTTAAAAAGATTGGCCTAAACAAAGGCCAGCCTTCCGGAGGACCGGAGGCTGGTATGTGATCATCGTCGTCAGGCAACCACGTCTGACAGCACACGCGCAGCACCACCGGTTCTTCCGAGTAGGTCGAACAACTTGTACCAGGGCTGGGCGTTGCGCTGCCCCTGAACGTCATTGTATCATTGTTGCCGTGAAAAAAGTTGACTCGCGCTAAACAAAAAGCCAGCTTTCGGAGTCTGGAAAGCTGGCCGATGAGATGAGCGTTATACGCATGCCAAGCTATCCAGACCCCGTGGTAGGGGTGGGTTGGCATCGAACCTTTTTAAGTGTAGGCAATACGTATGCAGCCATCAGCCTTGAACCTTTTCTTTTAAAACAGATTTTGCTATTCTAGCACGAAACGACAACGATGTCAAGGATTTTTTCTCTGGTTTTAATACTATACACTATTAGAGTTAGCACGTGGTAAAAAAAGAGTCAGAAACTGGTTAGAAAAGGGAGCCTTTCGCTCAGTTTGTGATTGCTGCTAGGCGGACAAGCCAGTTGAGGACGGGTTCCGCATAAAGGCCTGCCAGCAGGACGCCAGCTATCGAAACCAACAACAAGATTGTGATCTCGGGATTGACATCAACTCTCTCTTGTTGCTGCGTTGGATTCCGCCAGATTGCTGTCACCCATCGTGCGACGAGTAGCCATATGCCGACTGCGTTGCCTATGATGAACCACGTCTGCCATGGGAACCCGTTTTCGACAATGTTGTAATAGAGATGCAATTGTCCTACTGAACCGGCTAACGGAGGTGCACCAGCCAGGTTGAGCAAACATAGCGTTGCCGCTGCCGCGAGCCATGGCTGTCGCTGCCCCAATCCAATGATGCTATTGTGCGACAGGGCAGTCTTTGTCGTGGTCCGCCCTAAATTGGAATTGATCTGTGCAACCAATGCCCACAAACCAGTCAGGCTTGCGCTACTGCTGATAAAAAGGTACAACACCAATCCCCAGGTGGATGCAGAAATGGGATCTTGGAGCACGATCAATACGAGACCGGCCTGGGCGATGGCAATGCTGTGCAAGGTTGTCTCGATGGTGCGTGAGCGTAGGGCAGTGATGTAACCGATACCGATCATACACAAGCTCAGAATGGCCAATATGATGTCAAGATGAGCCGGCCAAATGCTTGCCAGGCGTCCTAGGGCAGTGATGGTCGTGCTGGGAAGCAAGATGGTATAAAGTTCTTCGGGTCTGCGTGTCGTTTGGTGTGTTTGGGGCGACCATCTGCTCAAAAGTGAGATGACCAGGGGCACGATCAGTCCCCCTACGAGAAATCCCAATCCTAGCGTGCCGAGTGGATTGGATTTGCCAACTGCGAGCTGTTGGTGTAACACATCCGCCATCAGGTCGAGATGAAATGTGCCGGTTGCACCGTAAAGCAGAGCGATGCCAAATGCCAGGGACGCGAGCCCCATATTGTGTACCAAAAGGTATGGCCATGCTGTTTCCAGGCGGCTTAGTCCATCCAGGGAGATGTACAAGGTCGCCAGACCAAGTGCCAAGGATAGCATATGCGTTGACTGGGCTACGACGAGTGTACCTGACACGGCAAAGAGAAGGAGCGCATAGTGCCCGCCATCTCGCCAGGCTACCATACTTTGCCATTCGAGAAGGATGGAAACGCCACCTATGCCGCAAAAAAATATTGTCCACAGCGTGCTTGTGCCGTCGCCAGTGAGCATACCCTCGACGAGACCGCCTTGCTCGCTAAAGACAACGATCAGCGCCAGTGCCGGCGCGACTGCCAGGCTGGTCAAAGATACCCAGGCCAACAGCCTTGGTCTGGCATCCAAGAGATCGAGCAGCAAGACGCCGATCGCTGCGCTGACCAGGGCTGTTAACGGGATTAGAACGGGACTGCTGAGAGATAGGGGCATAATGCACTCACTCGAATTCTTGAAACGGTCAACAATCTATCACTTTCGATCTCGTACCAGGACAGGCTTGTGTTCTTTGTTGGCAGTGATGACTCGTCAACATAGGATGACTGTTCTTGTTTTATGTGTCCAGCTTGGATTTCTAGCGAACTCTTTTCTATACTGCTTTCAATGTCATTCAGGAAGCGAAAAACAGAAGGTCCAACCATATTCAAGAAGGGAAGGGGGCGCAAGCCGACAAACACAAGGGCGACCAGCACCGGCAGCGCGATCAATGTCCTCCGAGCCAGTGGGGTTTGGGCGTGGGTATCAGATGGCTCTTTGTCCAGGCGCTGCCACATTCGAAAGAGGCCCCATATTCCGATGAAAAGCCCGAATACAATCGTGCCATATGTTCCCCAGTTTAGCAACAGATTGAGCCCCGACGACATACCAGCCTGCCAGCGCCAGCGAGAGATGCCCATCACCATCGCACTGGTCCCTACAAAGCCGGCCAGCCCTGGCATGCCGATCAGGGATAGACATGCCAGGGCAATCGAGCCCAATGTTGCGCGGTCCTGCCTGGTTTTCGATGCGGGCAGGATCAAGAGCGCTGCGCTTCCCAACCCACGACCTACAAAAGACATAACGGCGCCGGTTGCCCCCATATCTTGCAGGGAAAATAGACCGATCACGGCCAGGCTCATTTGTGCCACGTTCCAATAGCCGAGCGTATCGCTTACAGACGAACTGGCTGCTGCAGAGAGCGCGCCGTAAAGCAATCCCACCAGACCCAAAATAATCATGATCGGAGCAAAACGGGTCGTTGCCAGTGGGAAAAGTGACATGCCAAAACGAATCAACCCATAGCCTCCCAGGTTTACCAACAGGCTCCTGATCAACACCTGCGTCGCTGGAGAAACGTGATCGCCCAGATCGACAAAATTGAAAAGCGGGAACGTGCCGCTCGTGATCGCCATTGCCACGACGATGCACCAAAACATCCAGGCTTGAGGTTTACTACCGATTGAAGCTTCAACCAGGCTGGATAAGCTGAGTGTGTACCCTTGGGACAGCAGACTGGCGATCACGATCGCCAGCAGGATGGCTGCAACCGCGGTCGCGATCAGGAAACGGATGCTTGTTTGTGCAGCACGTGGTTTCATAGCCGGTTGCGCGTCGTTTGCCAGCAAAAAGAATGTCACCAGTCGGGCCAACAGCCAAAAGGCGAGAAACAGGAACAAATCCAGGGTCACCAGTGCACCCAGCAGGCCGACCTGAAAAATCAAGATCCAGACCACTTGTGCTCGGCTGCTTCGCGACCAGGCGAGCAAAAGGATCAACGGTGTGATAAAGGTGGTCAACATGACCAGATGAATGCTGATTCCGTCTATGCCCAGATGGTACTGAATGCCCAGCGAAGGAATCCAATCCAACGGGCCGTCGACGAACTGCAGGCTGCCATCGGGCTCGTTTATCCATCCCATGTATAGAAAGAGCGAGATGAACAGGTTTGCCGCTGCGATTAAAAACGTCAGCCAACGCCAAATTTGTTTCTTTTCTGCCGGTATCAGAGCGGCGATCAGCGCACCCAAACCGGGCAGAAAGACAATGAGCGTCAAAAGTGGAAATCCTCCCAGTTGATTCATATTATTCACCTCGATTCATCGCCAGCACGCAGGACCCAACGAGTTAACCCACCCCACACCCAGTCCGCAAGCCTGCGTTCCCAGGTGACGATCAAGGTCCCTGCGGCAAGCAACGGTCTGGCCATTGCAGCGCGCAGACGATGGGTGTGTATGATTTGACTCAATGGACGAAAGAGTAGCATCTTTGGTTTGGACCCCAGCCAATACCCCAGCCACGCGCCTCCGCCGATAACGGCCGTGGCAACCAAAAACCAGGTGATGGATATGGGATCAAACGGGCCAAAGCTTGATTCCAAAAAAAGTGGCAGTAGTGGTGGAGAGGTTAGACTCAAAATGCCAAACAAGACTCCGCCAATGGCCATCGGCACAAACAACCGGTTTGAGGTGTCGGCTCTCGCCGGGTGGGAGTCCTGTTGCCATAAGCGGATGGTGCGAAAAGCGGCAGCTGACGATCCCAGTATAGCCAACACCGTCCATATCCACAGCCCCACGTTGGCAAACGTCAAGGCCAGTAGATGGGCCATAAAAAAGAATCCAGGCAGCAGCGGAAATCCTGCCAGCGCGGCCACAGCAAAGCCAAAGGCCCAACGTGTTGACGCCGATGCATTTTTTTGTGCCAGGAAGACGATTGCTTGCAGCAGCATAAAAGCGGGCAAAAACGCCAGCGCGGGCAAAATTGTCGCTTGACCCAGTGCCAGCAGTAACAGCCCGCCCTGTGCAATGGCCACGTATCTGGTCGCGTGGCGGGCATCTGGCTGGGCCAGGGCGACGAGCGCCATCAACAGAGCGGATGTTGTGCCCCACCAGGAAAGAATCGGCGCGGCAAACGCGACCTGAGCCATCAAGGGATAAATTCGAGCCGCGAGCAAGAGCCCTGTAGGGATGGTTGTTAGGGCATAGTGCCATACGTCTACACTCGGAGTGGCCTTCGTTTCACCTGACAACCATTGGTGAAAGGGAAATTGAGCGGTACGGAAAAACACGCTAATGATAACGAGTATAACGAGGATCGGCAGTACTTGCCCAATGGGCACCGTGCTTGTCACCAATGGGGTTTGCAAGAGGATGTCGTCAATTGACAGGGAGGCAAACGCCTGGCTGGCAAAGGCTGCGGCCAGAAGCATCATCAGGTCGCTCAGAAGGGCCAGGGCCGGAAAGGGTTGGGCTCGGTGACACAAGGCCCATGTGGCCCATCCCACTGCCGACCAACCCAGTAACAAGATCAAAAGATTGTCTGCGAACTCGAACACCAAGAGCGCAGCCAGCGTTCCGTTGTACAGGGCCAGCGTGAGGTGCCGTGCCTCATCTTCGGCGAGCTTTTTGACCGCTGACAGGTGAATGAACAGGCTGATAATGGTTGTTGTCAGCGCCATAAGCATCGATAACGCATCGATACGCAGACGGAATGTGCCTTGGATAAACGTGTCGCCAGACCAGATTGTGATCCAGGGTAACGCTTTGGATCGGCCGACCAGCCCGGGTTCTATCGCCTGGCCGAAAAACAATGGCAGCATAGCCAGCAATGTACCGGCGACTGCCCCACACGCGATCCAGTTTTGTGTGCGATGTCCAAGCCGTTTACCGGCCAGCCAGTTCGTTAACGCCCCAAGTAGGGGAATCGCAATGACAAACCATTCGAGATAGTCAACGATTTGTATCACTCTCTCACTCCTTTGCTCTGGGATAGGTTGCTTTGGTGTATGCACGGGCAAAACTGACCCCAGCAGCCAGTTCCACTGTGGCAATAGTTACGATAACCAAAACGGCGACCTGTCCGCTCCAATCTTGAAACCAACTGGTCAGAGACATAAACGCCAGGCTGGCGGCGTTTAACATCAATCCCAGGCCCATCAGCACGATGGCAGGCTTTTTGCGTGTGACAACGATCGCCGTGCCGGCAGCAAATAAAAACGAACTGAGCAACAAATAATGTTGGGGTGTAATCATATCACCTTGCCTCTCTCTGCGCTTGACTTGGTCTGGCTCACATTCACTCAGTCTTCTCCAGAGGGCGTTGTTGTGGAAAACGATCCAGTTCGTCGGAACTGGACACCTTTTGACTCTGTCGCGTCAGATGGGTGATGCTGACGATGCTCGCCAGCAGGAACAAACCTACGAGCTCTAGGAGAACCAGCCGATTGTTTATCATTTCTTGGCCAAATGCGGCAACGCGTTCACCGTGAATGGCCCATATCGGGGTCGACTGTAGAATGGGTTCTCCGATTCTGCCTCCTATGATTGCCCAGATGATGATCGCGAGCAAGATCAATGCCACCGGCAGCCATCTGAGCTTTGGGCGTAACAAGGATGCCGGATTGTGTTGGCTGCCTGGCGTTCCGACAGCCAACAGACCGGCTATCATCAAGGTGGTAAAAAGCTGCACCAAAGCCAAGAAGGCGAGGTTGAGCAAAAAGCACAACCCCACCAATGCAACGCAGCACAACAGAAAAGAGTAAGCACAGTGGAGCGTCCTGCGGAAAAAAAGCACCCCGACTGCGCCAGCCATGGCCAAGAATGCAAGCAGGATGAATGACAGTGTGACGATCATGGCTTCGTCTCCTTGACACATCCGATCGTGTGGCTGGTTTCCGGCGCTTCGCTGATCTCAAGTGCGTTCTCGGGACACAATGCGGCGCAGAGGCCACAATACATACAGCGTTTTCCATCGACGTGGAACGGTTCAATCGAAATACACTGCGTTGGGCATTCTTGTGCACACAGGCCGCAGGCCGTGCACAACACGCGCCCATCGTCATCGCGGCGCAACGCGGGATAGCCGCGAAAAGCGCGAGACAGCGCTGAATCAACAGGTGGAACAACCCCGCGCTGCAGGGTGATGCCCAGCGCTTTGATCGTTTGCCACAAATTGTGCCACTGTTTTGTTAGCACCATCTTTTTGCCCATCTTTTTGGTTCAGAATACAATGACAAGCAATGCGGTTATAATCAGGTTCAGGATAACAAGCGGTACCCAAACATGCCCTACCATGCGGCTGTGCGCAGCCAGACTGGCGCGCGGCAGAGTGACTTGCACCCATGTCCAGATCGATCCCACAACGATTGCCTTGATCGCCGTATACAGCAGCCCTAACCATGGCCAGTGGTTCACAAATGGCCCTTGCCAGCCCCCCAAAAAGAGCGCGCTCGCCAATAGGGTGCGATTGAATGCCAATGCGTTGTGTGCCCAGGTGTTGGGTGTGTGTGCCTCTTTGTACGGCCTGGCACAAATCAACCACAGCAGTGAGAGCAGTGGCTGAGTCCACGACATCCAGCGCAGCCCGGCCCCCTCGCCCTGGGCAGCGATCCAGGCGGTCAATTGCAGGCTGCTTTGTCTGCTGGTCAGCAACAGGCCAAACACGATGAACAACGTCGGCAGCGCGTCGATCAGGATCGCAGCCATTGCCTGCCAGGCCAGGGAAAATGGCCCGGGTTTGTCCAAAAAGGCCAAGAGCGTTTCGCCCAACCATTGTACGATTAAAACAGCCAACAGCGCGATGCTGGAATGGCTCCAGAGGTGATAGTCCAGTTGCCACGGCCCAACAGTCATTGCCGGAGCAAGCGGGATCATCGCACCGGCGGTCAGCGCTACGAGCAGAACGATGGCTCTTGTTCTGTTCTTCCCGGTTGTTGGCATAAGCGTGGTGCGGATGGGGCGTTGCTGGAAACGGGCGATCAGCCAATTTGTAACGAGCTGGTAAGCGGTCAATAATGACAGGTACAAAATCAGCCACACTGTGGCCTGTACGAGCCAACGGATCGTGGTCACCGTTCTACCTCGGCAATCGAAATGTCCAGGCTGTTCAGGATTGTCTCGATATGTTCGACCCTGGCCCGGTGAGCGACCAACGGCAGTAGCGATAGATTGGCCAGCGAAGGTGCTCGAATGTGTGCGTGTACCAACCGCTCTGAGCCATCCGAGATGAGATACATGCCGATTTCGCCTCGTGCTCCCTCGACGCTGGCATAGGCAGTACCTGGCGGCACCTGTTTGGGCGGCGGCTTGGGGGCAAAACAATCGATCTGGCCCACGGTCAGTCTTTCTGCTGCCTGGCGGATGATGTCCAAACTGGCGTTCATATCTCTGATCCGGACCCGGCAGCGCGCCCAGGCATCTCCTTCTTGGGCGATCGTTGTTTTGACCTCGAATGTGTCGTAACCGCTGTAAGGAAACGCATGTCGCACATCGTAAT
>JAFGJF010000567.1 GCA_016929205.1 Anaerolineae bacterium | reverse complement strand
CTGGATGGACGGCATCGACGTCGAGCCGGACACCCTGCTCGCGGGGATTTCGGCTGCCATAACAACCTTGCAGAACGAGCCCAACCATACAGAACGCCAAGCTCTTTTAGGTGATATGCTCTTTGAGATCAGCAACCTGGCCCGGAAATGGGGCATCGATGCGGAAAGCGCGTTGCGCGAGGCAAACAACCGCTTTGAACTGCGCTTTCGCCGGTGGGAAATAGAACACAACGAAACGCAAGCCAGTTCCTCGTCAAAAACTCGATCAGAGCCGAGTTGACATTTTGGCCGAATGCGTCTATAATCTCAGATTGTGGCAAACCATGTTTGGCCAACCGATCAGGTTTGGTCAGTCGATACAGAAATACGGAGGAATTGGAATGGCTCGTGCAAGTAAAATGGGTGCTGATGCTGCCACGCGAGAGGCAAACCGCGCCCGGATGAGCGGACATATATGCATGTCGTGCGAAAAACCGATCAAGCAGGGTGAATTGATCATGGTCAATATGGTCGAGTTTGAAGACGGCAGAACCCGCAAACGCAAAAGAGTTGCCTTTCACCGCGCTTGCTACAAGACAGACTAGCATTGTCTCAACGCAGCGCGGCTTTCACCGCGCTTGCTACAAGACAGACTAGCATTGTCTCAACGCAGCGCGGCTTTCACCGCGCTCGCTACAAGACAGAAGGGGCGTCTTGAGACGTCAGCAATCATACAAAGCGATGCGAAACCAGACAGGGTTGACCCTGTCCGGTTTCGCATCGTCTTTTTCTTTTCCAGACCACTCAACCGCAATCGGCGATCAATGCGTCCAGTCCCACTCCGCTCGTGCCCACAAAACGAAGCATCACCAGGGTCGCAAACAACGCGTCATCTCCACCCATCGAACGAAAAAAATAGTGCCCCCAGCTATCGCCGCCCAAAACAGCCCCTCGTTCCAAGAATGCCTGCTTGAGCTGATCGGCCGGTATGTCCAATGGAACCGGATTTCCACCAACCTTGCGAATTTCATTGGCAACAAAGGGTGCAAAAGAGGCATCATAGACCACCTGGCTGCCTGATTGGTGCACCAGCAGCGCCCGTGCCAGCAAGACCAACACCTGCGCTGGCATCAGCATCTGTCCTTTTTCAGTGGCAAAAACAACCTGATCGCCATCTCCATCATAGGCTATGCCGAGATGCGCCTGGTTTTTTAACACCGTTTGAGCCAATATGGCCTGATTTTCGGTCAACCACGGATCGGGGGTCGGTTCATCTTCTGGCTCATAGACGCACTCAACCACCTCATATCCCAAAGAGAGCAGAATCGGTGCAGCCACCCAACGCATCGTCCCGTTCCCGGCATTGACGACGACACGCAGCGGCTCCACGGGTACAAAACGTGCGACCAAGAAAGACGCATACGGCTCTAGGGAATTCTGCACAACCAATTGTCCAGAGCCGCTGGCAAAAGGACCTTTGTGCTGAACGATCTCTTGAAACGCTTCGATATCTGTCTCCGTCGCCGGAAACTTGCCAAGCGTGATTTTGAACCCGTTCTCGTTCAGGGGACGATGCGAACCGGTAACCATCACAGACCCATCACCCCAAAACCGGTCTTTGGCAAACGAAAGCGCCGGGGTCGGCAACAGCCCCACATCATAGACCTCGCAGCCGGTACTCAATATCCCCAGGATCAAGGCCTGCTTGAGTGCCGGCGTACTCTTTCTCAAGTCCCCGCCAACGATCACCCGCCCACCGGCACTACGCGTCCCGATAGCCTGTCCCAGCAGTTCCGCATAGGCATCGGTAATCTCTCCACCATATGTGCCACATATACAAACTGGTTCACTGCCCATCCTGGGCGGCATATCCCTACTCCATCCTGATACTCAAATTCCAAGTACCAGAATACCTCTTGACTAGAACGTCTGTTCGTGATATAATGCTAGAAATGGAACAGATGTTCGCAGAAAGGATTCAACATGAGTCTGTCCGCACGCCAAGAAAAAATTCTGAGTTTCATCCGCAGGTATCTAGACAAAAGCCAATTCCCTCCCACCATTCGAGAGATTGGCGAATCCGTCGGCATTACCTCTACCTCTGTCGTCAACTATAACCTGAATGCGCTGGAAAAAAAGGGCTTTATCGAGCGAGACAAAAATGTGTCTCGTGGGCTACGCCTGATAGACAAACCATCCACACCAGCGCGCCCGGCCCAACCACGACAGCAACAGAGAAAAGGTATTCAACTATTGGGCTATATCGCCGCCGGCGAGCCGATCCCCATCCCCGATTCCAGCGTTGACTTTTCCGTGATGGGTGATGATGAGATCATCTCCGTCCCCAATATGCCCCAGGATGCCGATCAAATGTTCGCCCTCCGGGTACGAGGGAATTCGATGATCGATGCCTTGATCAACGATGGTGACATTGTTATCTTGAGACATCAGCAAGAAGCACACAACGGGGATATGGTCGCGGCTTGGCTCAAGGACGAACGCGAGACAACACTCAAGCGGTTTTATCTCGAAGGCAGTCGTGTCCGACTACAGCCGGCCAACCCCGATATGAAAGCGATGTATTTTCCTGCCGAAAACATCGAAATACGCGGCAAGGTGGTGATGGTTATTCGCGAACTCGAATGATGTGCTATCAACCCTGGTTTGATGCTTTGATATCTGGCAGTCATTGCCGCTTCTCATTAGCCGACAGGAACATCACGGCTCAATCCGGCGATAAGTAGATCAAGCGCTAGCATAGCATCTGTTTGTCCGGTCTTGATCTCAACATCGGTGTCCAAGAGCTTGTGATAAATCGTGCGCAGTTGGACCATCGTATAGTTTCCACTCTGCCGGAGGATTTTCTTTACCGGGTAGGGATTTTGTCGCAGCTTGCGAGCGATAGCTTCAGCAGTGCCCATCTTGGGCGCTAACTCTTTGATCTGGATCATCAACCGGAATTGACGCGCAATCATACCCAGCAATGCCAACGGATGATCACCAGCATCAAGCAACTGATGATAGATGCGGCTGGCCGTTTGACCGTCACGCCTGCCCAACGCATCTACCATATCAAAAATATTCGCTTCGCGCGCGCGCGGCGTAAGCAAGGCCACATCCTGCTCGCTGATTGCGCGTTCCCCGTCTACATATGCGACAAGTTTGGCAACCTCGTGGCTTAATTGGTACAAATCATTCCCCACAAACGTGTTCAACGCACCAACCGCACCAGGTGTGATTTCCCCCCCTGCCTCTTGTACCCGTTTCTTGATCCAGCGAGAGAGCGAACCGGCCTCAGGCAGTCTGAAAGTCTTGACATACCCCGACTTTTCCTTGGCTGCAAGCGCCAGAACAGGATGGGTTTTGCCCAATTCGTGCTCTTCCCAAAAGACAAGGCGCGTCGTTGAGGGAAGAAATGGCAAATAGGCGACCAATGCGCCCAAAAGCGTTTTATCCGTCGCGTTCTTGGATCTCTGACCCAAACGTCCCAACAAGTCCTTAACGATCACCAGACGGCGATCGGCAAGAAAAGGGATTGTGTCACAATGATGCACCAATTCGGCCATGTCGATTGAACGTCCATCAAGAACTGTCGTATTTAGATCCGCCAAGGCTGGGTCTCCCATCTTGGCCTTGAGCGCCATCAGTTCTTCTGCACACGAAAACGTATCTTGACCTTGAAAAACATAAAACATTGCCCGGCGCTCACTTGTGCTCAAGTTGAACCCGATGGACTGGAACACGACCCAACGAAGAACGGGTAATCCGCGCAACCGTTGTGGCTGACAGATCAGCCTCGGTTGTCACGTACTGTTGAACCAGCGGACCCAAAGGTTGGGCCAGAAAAAGAGTCAGTGTGACAAACAACAAAACCAAGGGCAACCTTTCACGGCGCGACCGATCGCTACCGGGCAGCATAGTCAAAAAAGAGACCAACCCAGCCAATATGCCCGCCGTAACCAAGTTTGTCCCACAACGAGAATGAACAGCCAGATGACGGGCTCCGCCACGCAAGCGCGACAAGGCCTCCTGAACGGCGAACTGCAGCTCTTGGGTAGAAATGTGCCCGTAAATATAGAACCCATCCGGCGTACTTCGCCCTGTCAATGCCACCGCCGGTCGATGTCTACTCAATAGCTGAATGGTTGCATGTTCAAGCGCATGACTGCGGCGTGTCTGTGTGATGATGGGAATGTCCAAAATACCCATTGATCTCCTAATTCAGCTGAACAGGATTTATTCGTGCAGCCCCTTGAGCAGAGGAGCAGGAATGGGTTTCGCGACGACCACAAGGCGATGTGAGTTGCCTGTATAAGGCCAGCACGTAACCATGGTCAAACGCTCATCCTCCGCCGGTGAAATCCACCTGGCATTTTCACGTCTGACCTCGGGCAGTTCGCCCTTTTCTTTCAGCAGATGTTTTTCCGTTACCTCGTAATAATACACCAAATCGCCCGCATAAATTAACACGCGCTCACCTACTTCGACATCAATCAGGTAGCGAAAAACCTCACCCAGTATGTTATTATGCCCACTTAGCACAACGTTGCCATTATGTCCTGGATAGGCAGATGTCTTGTGCCAGCTTGCAGCGTATTTTGCCACGTCCCACACACTATACCGCTGTCCATTTTGTTCCACGACATGCCACCCAACAGGCACGATAGTCGTATCCAATTCAATGGACTGAATGACAATGCGATCGGGCGGCTGTGATGAGGGACCAGGAAAACCACTCGGTGTTGCCGTCGGCAAGACTCGCCGGGGCAGTGGCGTGGCAGTGAGATACACGGCCATAGGCGTTGCCGTTTCCGGTGTAACCACCAAGAATGACGGACCTTCATCCCACGATGAATCTTGAGCGGATGCAGAACTCTTATCCAAATCAACCGTGGATGTATTTTCAAAAGAGTCAGGGACTGGCGTGACCGTTGGCGGCCAAGTGGGCGTAACGGTAGGCGTGGCTGTGGACCAGCCGGCAGGGAAAAGCCACGGCGTGGGCGATGGTGTCGCCGTTTCCGTCGCCGTTGCTGCCACCGCAATAGCTGTGCCCTGTTCCAAAGTGGATCGCTGCATATCAAGATTCTTGAACGCCACGTATAGCCCGGCACCGAATAGCATCACGCCAACCCAGATCAAAATCGTGCCCGCCAGTGCGACTTGCTCAAAACGATTCAGCGATGCAAGTTTGAGTTTATTAGGCCTAGTTTGTTGAACCATAAAAAGTCTCGTCAAAAACGCGTTTCATGTATAGACATAAGGTCTTATTCATTATATAACAAGTTGTCCGAGAAGCAAAACAGAATGAGACGCGCCACGCTTCTTTCATTGTACCCGAACCTCGCGCCGAATGCAAGCCGTAAATCACCTTTCACCTTATCATCTCCACGCTAGAGAAGGTCCAAAGGATCGATGTCCAGCTTCCACCCTGCTGGCAAAGAGATGCGAGAGAACAAAACACCGGGATCGTCGGCACGCACGATAATCTGCCAACGCCATCGGCCTCGCAAACGACTCAAAAAACATGGTGCCGGGCCGATCACGTTCACTTGATCGAGATGATCGTCTCGTATTGTCGCCTCCAGCATCTCAGCCAGGGCACGAGACTGTTGGCGACAACGAGCACTATTGGAATCAGCGTACACCAACCGCGCCAAGCGGTTAAAAGGAGGATATCCCAGTCGCTGGCGAAACGCGCACTCTTGTTTGTAAAACGCATCGTAATCGTGATGGGCAGCGGTCTGGATCGCATAATGCTCTGGAGCATACGTTTGAAAGACGACACTGCCGCCGCGCAAACTCCGCCCGGCACGCCCCGCAACCTGAACCAGCAGTTGAAACGTGCGTTCGGCAGCCCTAAAGTCGGGCAGATTCAATGCGGTGTCGGCAGTGATGACCCCAACCAGCGTCACCAAGGGCAGATCCAGGCCCTTGGCAATCATCTGCGTGCCAATCAGCACATCAGCTTGATGACTCGCAAACTGATCGAGCAACGTCTCGTGGCTGCCTTTCTCACGAGTTGCATCGCGGTCCCAACGTAAAATGCGCGCATCGGGCAACAACTCGCGGATCGCATCCTCGACGCGTTGTGTTCCGACGCCAAAATACCGGATACGCCGGCTCTGGCATACAGGACAAACATCGGGGATAGGTTGTTGGTGGTTACAGTGGTGGCAGATCAGCCTTTCATCGCTGCGATGATAGGTCAGAGAAATATCGCAGCGAGGGCAGCGGATAACCGTCCCACAATCACGGCACATCACAAATGTCGATGTCCCTCGACGGTTAAGAAACAAGATCATCTGCTCGTCGGCACCCAGTGCACGTTTCATCTCTTTTTGCAGCACGCGGCTAAACATACTGCGATTGCCGACGCGCAGTTCCTGGCGCATATCGACAACGCGCACCGGTGGCAGTTCTTCGGTAAACTGCATCCCGGCCTGAGCTGTTTTCACAGTATCGGGCAAGCCAGTATGGCACTGACGACCGACCAGTATACGTTTGTGCAACTGGAGCAAGTGAATATCGCCCCTCTCACGTGCACGATAGGCGGTGCCCAGGTCTGGCGTCGCACTGCCCAATAGGACGACTGCTCCGTGAATCGCGGCGACTCTCAAAGCGACATCGCGAGCATGATAAGCAGGCATCGTGTCACTTTGTTTATACGATGCATCGTGTTCTTCGTCGAGCACGATCAAGCCAACATCGTCCAGAGGCGCAAAAAGTGCCGAACGCGGTCCAATAACCAGCCGAATCTTTCCTGCTTGAATGCGACGCCAGGTATCATATCGCTCGCCATCGGAAAGTCCGCTGTGAATCACTCCCAAGGCTTGAGAGAAACGCGATGCAAAACGTCGGATGGCCTGTGGCGTGAGTGAAATTTCGGGCACCAACACGACCGCCTGCCGGCCCTGTTCGAGCACGCGCTCCACCGCCCGCATATAGATCTCGGTTTTGCCACTGGCGGTGACGCCATGCAACAAAAACGTGGAGGCCCCTCTTCCTATAGTTAGATGAGGTTCGATCTCGCCCCAGGCACGAACCTGTTCGTCTGTCAATTGCGGGCGAACGACCTGTTCAAACGTTCGACCTTGCAACGGATCGCGCAAGACCTGGCGCTCGGCCATCTCGATCACCCCGTGTTCTTCCAGAACAGACAGATCGTCGCGCCTGCAGCCAGTTTCAGCATACACCCAGCTTACCCACACCCATTCGCTTGGCGAACGCGTGAGCAAATAGTCGAGCACGCGATGCTGTCCGGTGGCACCGCGCAATTCGATCACCTTTTCTTGAGCTGCCCGCCTGCTCAACTCTAGAAACACGACGGCAGGCTCGATAATCTGCTGGACGGCGCCTCGTTCCTGCAAAGCGCGGACGATCACTGCAGACGCACCAGTCTGGCGCCGGAGCAGATTTTCCTCTACTGGCGCGGTTTGTTCGAGCAGGTAGTTGAGCACCGCTTGTTGTTTGGGCGCTTGTCCCAAATCGATACGATCGGCAGCAGGCAGCGGCTGGACCCAAGTGCGTTCAGCTGTTATCGTCACCCACCCCTTGCGTGCAAGCGTGGATATCGTCGACATAGAAGCATCGGCAAAAGACAGAATGGATTCCACAGATGGAAGCGGATCATCCTCATCCAGCAAGGCCTGGAGCACAGCCGCTTGTTTGGAGGGATGGCCTAACAAAGCCCTAACGCCGCTTACCTGTGGTGGAGACGCAATCAGACGCACGAAATTGGCGCGCTTGGGCCGCGCACGCGGTGTGGGCAGATCGCTGCCACGAATCAGAACGCCTTGTCGTATCAATGCCCGGATCGCACGATCCGCTCTATCCTTTCCTAGCCTACGTGCGATTCGAGTCCGAGACAATTTTCCATGCTGTTGCAGCAATTCGATCACCTGTTGCTGTGCGGCAGGCAACCCTTCCGGGATAGGTACACCGGGGTGCAGACGCATCATAATCCGGGGACGATAAAGCAAACCGGGAGGCAGCATCAAACGAAAACAATCGATCAACGGAGAGAAATAACATTCGCTGATCCACAAACCCAGCTCGATCTGAGCAGCCGACAATACAGCCCCATCAAACAACACTCGCGTGACCGGCTTTGTCTCAGACACTGGAGCAAGTTCCGATAGAGAGACAACGATGCCCTGAACCTGCTTTTTGCCAAAAGGTACTTCGATCAAATAACCTGGCGTCAACTGCCCGGTCTGTTCAGGTGGAACGTGATAATGGAACACAGGGCCGGGGAATTCACCTTTCGCCCCGGCCTCTGGATTTGCTCGATATGCAGTTCCCCCGCCGTGCGCGGGAGCATTGACGGCAACAACAACAAACATTCTGCCCGCGTCATTCCTCACGTTCAGCCGCATACACAGCAGCAGCCATGTACCCGACAGTATATTGCCCTGGCACACGAATGCCAGTCACATCTCCAGAATTGGTATGCGCCAAGATCTTGATTCGCCTTGCCCCCAATGCTTTGACAGCCGTCAACATCGCATAAATCGGAATGCGTCCACACACACTGCAATCCCAGGGAGACAACGCATCCTTGATCCGGGCCATATCCAAGCTGGCAATCGCATCGATCACAACCTTGTCGCGCCTAACCACTTGCTCATAGTCTTCGATATGATGCATATCACTGCTGGCTACAATCAAAGCCGTTTTATCCTTGAGCAACTCAGCCAAAACCTGCCCCAACCTGATGCCAACATCGAAAGAGGATTCGCCGATCATCACCGGCAGTAACCGAAAATCCCCCAATGCAACCTGCAAAAACGGCAGTTGGATTTCGAGTGAGTGCTCGTTGTCCCTCGACAAACGAGTCAACGGTAGTTCTTTGCCCACAGCATCGACAAGTGCCATATCCAAAGGAACGTCACCCAACGGGGTCTGATACGCATCAACTACGGTGACGGCATAAGGGCCAACGGGCATACGGTGTACGGGGGAAAGCATCACAACGACATCGAACGATTTGCCGCGCACCTGATTGTAGGCATGCGCCGCAACCTGTCCCGAGTACACATAGCCGGCGTGTGGACTGATCAAGCCAATCGCCTCACTATTGGATTCCTCGGGCACAACATTGGAAAAGAACCGCTCGATCGTACGCTCTAGCTCGCGCGCGTCGCCTGGATACCACTGTCCAGCAATGACGGATCGCCTAACCGTTTGAGACATCAGATACCTCCTTGTCTCCCTCAAAGGTCCGATTTAGAGCCCTACCAACATACGTTTGACGAAAATGATGCCTCCCAAGCCGATCGACAAAAGAACAAGCGCCGCCAAAGCGGCCAGTCCCCACTGTCTTGCTGTACTATCATCAATTAGCTCGGGAACATCATGCCTGGTCACGACCCTGTAACGCGGCATCAGATATCCACCCAGTACAGCACCAGCCAACAAACCACCGATATGTCCCCAGATATCAATACCCGATGCAGTAAAGGTCATAATCAAGTTGAAAACAATGACGCTAAGCGTATTTTGGAATTGTCGCTGTCCACGCCATCCAAATGCTTTACGATAACGATAGAAAAAAGCCGCTTGTGCGCCGATCAAGCCAAAAATCGCACCCGATGCTCCGGCCGACAGGCTCGGGCTAAGTGCGAAACTCGCCAGCACGCCGTACGCGCCAGACAGGATATAGATACACAGAAAACGGGCTGTGCCAAAAAAGCGCTCAATCTGAGGGCCAATGACGTAAATGGCATACGAATTGAACGCCAGATGCACGATCCCAATGTGCAAAAATATGGGCGTCACCAGACGCCAAACTTGTCCCTCCATAATCAAAGGCCCATACTTGGCGCCAAACAAAACGAGCACGACTGGATCTGTACTGCCTCCCAGGGCCGTCATCGCCAGCCAGATGAGCACATTAACGACAAAAATAATCCAGACGGCGACAACTTGGCCGCTAGGAACGACCAGCTGAAACGGTGGTGCTTTTACAGGTGCTGATTCAAAAGAAGAACTAGACAAAATTTCCTCATAACTTGGCTTGACGTGGAATGGCCCGATGCTTTTCTGCCGTGATGATCGAAACGATAATATCGACCGCATCCGACAGCCTGCCATCACAGTTCGGAACAACATAGTCAAATTCGTGAATACGGCTCATTTCTTCCCGTGCGGTTTGAACCCTGACATCCAGCTGCTCTTCAGCCTCAGTACGTCGTCTACACAGGCGATCGATCAACTCTTGTTCCGAAGAGGTGGTGATGAAAATGAGCACTGCCGGCGGCGCTATCTTGCGAATCGTTGCAGCCCCTTGCACGTCCAGCCGCATCACCACATCTTTGCCACTTGCCATCGCCTCATGCACTTGCTTTTTGGGGACACCTTTGTATTGATCATAGACGACGGCATACTCGAGCAGTTCATCCTGAGCGATCATCCGCTCAAACTCTTTGACCGACACAAAATGATAATCCACGCCGTCTACTTCGTCTTCGCGGCGCGGGCGCGTGTTCGCCGTGACCACAAAATGAAAAGGGCGCCCTTCCGTTTCCATCCGCGCGGATAGCGCCTTGATAACAGAATCCTTGCCAGCTCCAGACGTACCCGAAATGACGATCAACAACGGCGAACACTCAAAATGGTAAAGCTGTTCTGCGTCTCGTTCCTGCAACTCGTACATCCTTCCAAGAATAAACTTGGCGCGCTCCTCAATTTGCGATATAATAATGCCATCTGATTTGAGGAGACCCATTATGCCTATTTATGAATACCGTTGTACAGAATGTGGGCAAAAAGCTCGAAAATTCTGGCGCACTTTTTCAGATATCGATCCAAGTTTGCTCGAATGTCCTGGCTGTGGGGCACACAGTTTCCAACGGTTGATCTCTCGTGTCGCCGTTATCCGGTCGGAGGAATCGCGCCTGGAAGACCTGGCTGACCCGAGCAGTCTGGCCGGTCTGGATGAAGACGATCCGAAATCCATCGCGCGATGGATGCGCAAAATGAGCAAACAAGTAGGAGAAGAAATGCCCACCGAGTTTGACGAGGTCATCGATCGCCTGGAAGCCGGACAATCTCCAGAAGAGATTGAAGCCAGTATGCCCGAGTTTTCGGAAGGTATGGGCGATATGGGAAGGATGGGGAAAGATGGATTTGTAGATCTGTAGCTCGGCCAGAAAAACAAATCTCCTTACCCCATCATCCCTAGATCATGACCTTGGAAATACCTAGAACCGCTCAAACCGATCCACATCCAGGATAAAGACAACTGCACCGCCAACCTGGACCTCGATAGGCGTTGGCATATACAATTCGCCTGATTCCATCGTCGGAGGTAGGGGATTGACATACTGCGTACGCGTATGGCAATTGTCTTTGATAATCTTGAGCACTTTTTCCACGTCTTCATCTGCCACACCGATCAAGAGCGTAGCATTACCCTCGCGCAAAAAACCTCCAGTCGTACTAATGGTCGTTGCCCGATACCCATCGCCCATCAAAGCATCGACGAGTGGATGTGCATCATCACTGTTAATAACGCTGATCAAGAGTTTCAATGCCGACCCCCTTCCTTTCTAATTATAAATCCATACTTGTTCTATTCTCGATAGACACGCACACGACGATATGGCTCTTTGCCCTTGCTATGCGAGATCAACAAAGATTCCCGTGCCATTTGGTGCTGCTGGCGACGAATATACGCATTCTGAGGCGCAAGCTCTACCATTTTAGCCCCGGAAACAATCTTTTGAATCGCATCCTGCATTTCGCGCTGGGCACGGCTCATATCGTCCTCTCCAGCCAAGTCAAAGATATCCGCCAGGCACCGTTCAATCTGCACGAGCGTATTTGCCCGAAGCACGTATATCGGGATCCCTTGATCCTCGGCAGCCACCAACATCTTGGGGCGATTTCGGTAATAGTTCTTGAGTGTAATTACAGCATCTACGCCTACCAATTCGTCCGAAACGGTGACCGGCAAAACCAGTTTTTGAACGGACTGTAACAGTCGATTGCGCGCCACACCATATGGATAGATGCGCATAGGCGTCAAGTTTGTCGCCACACCCCGATAAGTCAGAACCGGCTCACCCGTTGCTTCTTCTACACTATTCTCTTCACTATGTATTTCACCATCACCATCACAATACCTGATCGTTGCAGGAACAGGCTTGTCGCGCAACAACCCATCCACCGCTTTGGCCACATCCATATGAACGGCAACACGATTCCAGCTTTGAATCTCGATCACGACATCAAATGTAGGCGGTGCGCGCCTCTCGAGCACTGTCTTTTGTGTTTTGCGCCGGCGCGCCTCTTCGTCGCTCAATGTCACGCTCTGGATGCCACCAATCAGATCGCACAACGTCGGATTCAACATCAGATTGTCAAGCGTGTTGCCGTGAGCCGTAGCAACCAATTGCACACCTCGTTCGGCAATCGTCCGCGCGGCGAGCGCTTCCAGTTCGCGTCCAATCTCGTCGATAATGATCACCTCGGGCATGTGATTCTCTACCGCCTCAATCATCACCTCATGCTGAAGCACAGGTTCAGAAACTTGCATCCGGCGTGCGCGCCCAACTGAGGGATGTGGGATATCTCCGTCACCGCCAATTTCGTTCGAAGTATCCACGATAACAACACGCTTTTGTTCGGCCAACACACGGGCTGCCTCACGAAGCATCGTCGTTTTCCCCACGCCGGGCCGCCCCATCAAAAGCACGCTCTTGCCCGAAAGAATAATATCTTCGATAATGCCAATCGTGCCGTAAATGGCCCGCCCGACGCGACAGGTCAAACCGACAATGTCGCCGCGGCGATTACGGATTGCCGAGATGCGATGTAGCGTCCGCTCGATGCCAGCCCGGTTGTCGGCGTCGAACTCACTGATATGCTCAACCACCGCATCGATCTCTTCTCGCTCAATTTCCTTCTTGCCAAGGACAACCTCGCGATCCACAAACCGCGCTTCCGGAACACGTCCCAGGTCCAAGACGACCTCTAATAGATCCTGGTATTGATTTGCTTTTTGCAATGATTTTTGAATCGTCGGAGGCAAAACGGCTATAAAAGCCTCTAAATCATCATGATTCTGTTTATTCATTATTTACTTTACTGTCTAGGTTTTGCCGGGCGAAATGGCCGACGTCCGCGCTTTAGCTCTCTGTTCAAGTGCATGAACCAGATTTCTTGCCGGCTCTTTGACCCGCACTGTAGTGTGCCTGACCAGGCAACAATGAGTCGATAGCAAATGGAAACCGCGCTCCTCGAGCGGAACGCGAATGCCTGCCTGGTATTCACGCACTTGACAATATACCGGATAGGGTGGATAGTAATTCAAAAGCGCCAATCCATAGTCCAACAACTTGTCTGCCTGATCGTATGCCCGTGGATGAACCTGAACGGTTAGCCAATGGCCAATGCGACCTGGCGTCAAATGCCCATACCCCACAACGCCGTCTCGATCACTCAAGACGAACCCTTCTCCCTGGCTATGTACGATGGGGAAATAGCCCCCTGCCCATTCTTGACTCTCTTCACAAAACTCGACCTGACGCACAAGATGCGGAACAACGGCGTCATAAAGTCGTTTTATTCCCCACGCATCGATATCTTGTTCAGGCCGGATCCCATTCTGTATCATCGCCTGAGGATGAGAATCGGGCTCCAAGAAAAAGATGTCTTCGCGCGTATATACACTGAACCCTGCGCCAAGCATCACCTCCAAAGCGGCGCTGTCTTCAGGCACGCAAGAAAAAATACGCTGAATGCCTCTTTCGCCAGCGACGGAAACAAGATGGGCAAGCAGCCGATGCCAGGCAGCCGGCGCATCTTGCGCCACATCGAGACGCGGAGCAAGGCAATGAATGCCTATTTCAGGACGTGCAGCAGTAGGTTGAATCGCCTGCACAAATCCCTGCAACTGCTTGCCATCTCGACGTGAATCGTCTAGTACATACGTCCAGGTTTGAGCTTCATCAAAGGCCAGCATAGACATCAACGCGCGCCAAACGGGCGACCGAGGATGCGTCAACACTTCAATAGGATATAAATAGTCGCTAACCTTGTGTAATTTGGCAACCAGGAGTAGATTGTGCGGCGAAAATGGCACAATTGACATACTCGAATATGCCTCTTAATTTCTATACGAGAACAACATGCACCTATTCTACTCGCTTTTATGCCAGTTGGCAAGTAAAGACGAACCAGTAGTCGCGGTTTCCAACTGCGCATCATTATGTCTCAAAACCATAGACCAACTCTTCCGCCCATCTGGTGAACCAATCTGGCAGATTGAGATAAGGCCACACCACACCAACAGCTTCTCGTAACGCATAGTACATACGCCAGAACTGTGGCACATTGTGGACCGAACCAGTTGGACTGGTATAGGCTTCTATACCTGCTTGGCGGAAAAAGAGCCGCGCACGATAGCAATGAAGCGAGTGCGTCACCAAAAGTGCTGTGTGCCAGCCATGCTCGCGCATCAATGTTGCGCTATAGCTCGCATCTCCTCGCGTATCCCATGGTCCCTCAACTTGAAAAACCGCGTCAGATGGTACTCCCATCTCTACAGCAAGAGTGGATCCTTGGTTGGAAGCCGAATTAGGCCCTTGACCGCCGGTGAACAAGATCTTTTCTGCCCATCCCTCGTGATACAGTTCAACACCATGTCTCGTCCGTTCAACCACATCCTGGCTGGGCGTTCCGTCAAGAGCGACGGCTGCACCCAAAACGATAATTGCATCGACCGAGCGCGTCTCGTCGATGGAAGCGGTACGATCGATCATCCAGGCAAGCCGACCGACAATCCCCAGGCCAACGAGTATGATAAGAAAACAGAGGTATGTCAATATCCGTAGGAGATGTCGCCTGCGAGGCCTTTTCCACGAACGCGACTGTACACTGGATGCATTACAACTCATAATGGATCACCTGAATCAGTGTTGCTGCCGCCACGATGAAGCACCCACAGTCGACATCCAAATGAGACAAACCCAACCAGAACAAATAGGCCCGCTATCAGCAAAGTAGGAAGCAGGCCGGAAAACGGGTCCCCGGTCACCAAAGCAATCACCCAGGAAGACATTAATATCACACCAACCACAGCGATCAGGATATCAGCCGCAAACTCACCAAGCTCCCGGCCGGTCGTCACGACGACCACATTGCCCAAACCACGGATCGTGTGTGGGCGGAATCCACGAACCTGGTACTGTATCAACGCACCCCAAATGGACAGAGCAAGAATGGTCAAGAGACCGAGAAGTCCAAGTTGTGTCATCGACACGCCGCCCCAACTCCCGGTCAGCGCATAGATGCCCAGAGCAGCCGAAAGGCCGGCAAAGAGCACAATGCCTACGTGCAGCCCGCAGGTAACCACAAAGCTGACCAGCCAGGCCCAAAGGTCCCCCTCGTGAATATTCGGCTCTCGTCCACGATCCATAAGACCACCGTTCAACTGCCTGTCGAACCCTTTTTTAACGTATAATACGTTCCCTTTTTGGCGCCAATTTTGAGCAAGACGCCGCGGTCAACCATATCCACCAGGTCAAGCCGCAATGTTTCGGTAGACACATCGGGACAAAGTGCCCGATAATCGCGGTTGGTGATTCGCCCCCGCTCTTGAATAAAAGACAATGCCTGTAGCTGTCTTTCACTCATATTCGACTCCCAGGCCGGGGTGGGCCGACGAAGCCGCTGGTTGTGCAATATCACGCTGAACGAATACGCTGCATCCTTGAATTCGGGTGCCGGGTGACCGGCGGCGACCATATCTTCAATCATGCGGTCTATACCCAACCCCAACTCCTCAATAAACCCCCACTGAAACAGCCCATTCACTAGACGTGGGTTGCGCGAGAAATGTTCCTCGACAATGTTGTCCACCGT
>JAFGJF010000566.1 GCA_016929205.1 Anaerolineae bacterium | reverse complement strand
GGCACAGATTGACGATCAGTATATGAGCGAACCGCTGCCGGTGCGCAAGGCGTGGGCCATCGCGACCAAGCTGGCACACATGCCTACCGATCTATGGCGCGATCAGCTCTTTGCGGGTTCGATGACCCAGGAATTTCCCCGCGTTCATGCCGAGCGCGGTTTTCCACAGTACACGACCGAGGCCGAGCGAGCGGAAGCGGCCAGGTTGGGTGTAAGCGTTCATAGCGTGTTCGGCCACATCGTGCCCGATTACCCCAAGCTGCTGCGTGTGGGCTTGCGCGGCATCCGCGCCGAGGTTGAAGCACAGGTGCCGTTGGCGCAGGACGATGGGGAGCGGGCTTTTCTCGATTCGGTGGTCGTTGCTGTGGATGGGGTGATGGCCTTTGCCGAACGGTTGGCCGAGCGTTGTGAAAGTGAGTCGCTGGCCGAGGCGGATGAGCAACGTGCCGAGGAACTGCACCGGATGGCGCTCAACCTGAAACAGTCGCCGGACGGGCCGGCGCAGACGTTTTGGCAGGCGCTGCAGTCGGTGTGGCTGCTGCACATGGTCTTTCACAGCACGATGAACGGCAACGCGATGGGCCGGCTCGACCAGTACGCCTGGCCTTATCTGGAGGCCGATCTCGCGGCGGGCCGGTTGACCGTGGATCTCGCGGCCGAATTGGTCGACTGCTTTTGTCTCAAGTTCAATGAACGTGCGCAAACCAATGACGAACTGCGCGCTGAAGCTCGGCCGATCGCGCCGGCGCGGCAGACACGTACGCGCCATACTTCGTCGTCACAGTTGAGTGTCAGCCGCGACAGCCTTGACGCGACCAATCACTGGCTGCAAAATATCGTCATTGGCGGGCTGACCCCGGAGGGAGTGGATGGCACCAACTTGTTGTCGGCGCTGCTGTTGGATAGTTATCGAAAAACCAAAATGACCAATCCACTGCTCACTGTGCGCTTGCACAGGAACTCGCCTGACGCGCTGGTCAAACGCACCTGCGAAGTGCTCAAGGAGGGCGGGGGGATGCCGGCGTTGTTCAGCGATGAGGCGATCGTGCCGGCTCTTGAGCAGGTGGGGATTCCCCTCGCGGATGCGCGCGATTATACCAACGACGGCTGCTGGGAGACAATCATCCCCGGCCGCACCGATTTCAAGTTTCAGCGGATCAGCGTGATGCTGCCGCTCGAGTGGACGCTTTCTCGGGGCGTTACCCGGCTGACTGGCGAGGTCGAAGGGTTGGATACGGGCGATCCATGTCGTTTCGGCAGTTATGATGCGTTCTGGGCTGCCTACCTAACCCAGCTAGAGGCGGTGATCGCGCGCGTGGTGCGCGATGTGGCTGCATCGGTGAACGATCGCAGCGTCATCGCTCCCGTGCCGCTGTTGAGTGCTCTGATCGACGGCACAATCTTGAGCCGCTGCGATATGACTGCCGGTGGGGCAAAATTTCGCACCTATGGTATGCTGGCCGAGAGTGCCGCACACACGATCGATTCGTTGGCGGCGATCAAGGACGTGGTCTTTGAGCGCAAGCTGGCGACGATGGCCGAATTGTGCGACGCAATCGCTGCCGATTACGAAGGCTATGCATGGCTGCAAGCCAGGTTGCGCGCTGCACCGAAATACGGCAATGACAATGAACAGGCTGACAGCGTAGGAGAAGATCTGATCCAGGCCTTTACGCAAATCGTTGAAAAACACGCCCGGCAACATCTCGATGTTACAAAGTTCCCCTGTGGCGTGGGCACCTTTTCGTGGTACGTCGGTATTGGCGAAGGGCTGGGCGCGTCGCCCGATGGGCGCAAGGCGTGGCAGCCAGTCTCGTCGAATTTTTCGCCTGCATTGGGGCGTGATGTCAACGGTATCCCGGGCGCGATCCTGTCTTACGGCAAGATGCAAAACTATAATCTGCCCGCCGGTGGCCCGCTCGATCTGCGCCTGGCCAAGCGGCTGGTAGTAGGCGAGGAAGGAACGCAGCGCATGGTGGGCTTGGTGCGCGGTTTTGTCGAGACGGGTGGGGCGATGATGACGCTGACCGTTGCCGATACAGAGGAACTGCGCGCCGCCCAGCGCGAGCCGGACAAGTACGAATCGCTGCGGGTGCGGATGGGGGGATGGTGTGCCTATTTTACGATGCTCAGTCACGAACAGCAGGAACACCACATCCGGCGGCAGGAGGGTGAGTCGGGTGGATGACGTTCAAGGACTGATTTTCGATATCGACACGTTTGCTGTTCACGATGGGCCGGGGATCCGGATGGCGGTGTATTTGAAGGGCTGCCCGCTGGCCTGTGCCTGGTGCCACAGCCCCGAGTCTCAAAATCGGGATGAGGAATTGATCCTTGTTCGAGATCGCTGCGTGTTGTGCGGCACCTGCGTTCAAGTTTGCCCGCAGGGCGTACACGAGATTGTCAAGGGCCAACACATCCTGGCCCGGGAAAAATGTGTCGTTTGTGGCGCATGTGTCCAGCACTGCCCGACTGGTGCGCTGTCGATCAAGGGTGAATGGATGCCTGCGGCGTGTGTCGTTGAGCGGGCAACGCACCTCAAACCATTTTTCAAACATTCCAAAGGGGGGATAACGCTGACCGGCGGCGAGGTGACGCTGCAAGCTGACTTTTGCGCCGCTGTCCTGTCCGGCTGCCGGGCCGAGGGCATTCATACGGCGATCGAGACGTGTGGCGCGTGCAGTTGGGAACGGCTGGAACGGCTGCTGTCTTGGACCGACCTGGTGCTCTATGACCTGAAATTGATCGACGAGGACGCGCATCGTCGTTGGACGGGGGCGTCAAATCGGCAGATTCTTGACAATGCACGGCGACTCGCAGGCCACAACGTCCAGATCCGGGTGCCGTTAATCCCCGGCGTTACCGACACGGAGGACAACCTGGGCGGCATTTTTGCGTTTATGCGTGGTGTTGGGCTAAAGCGTGTCGCGCTGCTGCCATATAACCCGTCAGCGGGGGCCAAGTACGAGTGGCTGGATCAGCCTTACGCGATCGATGGCGAGCCACAAACGGGCCAGATGTTGGACTCGTTCCTGGATTGGGGCCGGCAGCAAGGCATGGACGTGTCAATCGAATGAGGGAACAGGACAACCCAAGGAGGCGGTATGAAAATCAAAAGTGTTGAAACTTTTACCACCCAGAACGTCAGTTTTGTCCGCGTTCGCACTGACGACACCGCCGGGTACAGCGGCGGTGCGGAGGGGTGGGGCCAAATCTCACCTTACAATGCCGACATCGCCGCAGCGGTGATGCACCGCGAGGTTGCACCTCGCGCGCTGGGCAAGAACGCACTGGATCCGGATGCGCTGTGCGATCAAATTATCGAAGGCGCGTACAAGTTCCCCGGCTCGTTTGTCTGCCGGGCGCTGACCGGCCTCGACACCGCGCTGTGGGACCTGCGCGGCAAGCTGGAGGGCAAGCCGGTGTGCGAGCTGTTGGGTGGGAGGTCAGGGCCGTTCCCGGTGTACGGATCAAGCATGCGCCGTGACATTACACCAAAAGACGAAGCTGCGCGGCTGGCCAGACTCAAGGCTGAATACGGATTTGGCGCGTTCAAAATCCGCGTTGGATCGGTGTGCGGGCACGACCAGGATCAATGGCCGGGGCGCACCGAGGAATTGATCCCGACCGTGCGCAAGGCGGTGGGCGACGAGGTGAACATGCTCGTCGACGGCAACAGTTGTTATACGCCCAAGAAGGCGATCGAGATCGGGCATCTGCTGCAGGATCACGGCTACATTCACTTTGAGGAGCCGTGCCCGTACTGGAAGCTGGCATGGACGGCCGAGGTTGCCGAGGCGCTCGACATGGACGTGGCCGGCGGCGAGCAGGATTACGACCTGGAGCAGTGGCGGCGGATGATTGGTATGCACGCCGTGGACATTGTACAGCCGGATATCTGTTACATCGGTGGTCTGACGCGTGCCCTGCGTGTGGCCGAGATGGCAAAAGAGGCGGGCATGCTCGTGGTGCCGCATTCGGCCAACGTGTCGCTGGTGACTGTATTCACACTGCACATGATGGGCGCGATCCCCAATGCCGGACCGCATATCGAGTTTTCGATCGAGCCGACGCCGTGGGCGGAGGGGCTGTTCACGCCATCGTTGGAGGTGGTCGATGGTAAGGTTATGATCCCTGACGGTCCGGGGTGGGGGGTAGAGATCGATCAGGCGTGGCTGGAGCAGTCGGATTATCAAATCACTCAAGTATAACTTGACAGGTGCCGATTATCGAGTTGTCACCTGTCATTCGGGTCTTTTTGGTCCTGACGTTTGATGTTGGCGATTGTTTTTTGAAAAGGAGTGAAATCTATGAAAGACCGAACACTGTTAATGATTCCCGGTCCGATCGAGTTTGAGCCTGCGGTGTTGCAGGCGATGGGGGCGCCGACAGCGAGCCACATTGCACCCAATTTTATCGAGGCCTTTGGGCAGGCGCTCGAGCGGATGCGGGAGGTATTCCTGTGCCCGGACGGCCAGCCGTTCGTCGTCGCTGGATCGGGCACGCTAGCTATGGACCTGGCCGGAGCGAATTTGGTCGAGGCCGGTGACAGGGCGCTGGTGGTCAACACTGGCTATTTTGGCGACCGCTTTGGTACGCTGTTGGAGCGGTACGGCGCGCAGGTGACACACGTGCGCGCTCCAGTCGGCGGGTGTCCGTCACTGGACGAGGTGGAAGCGGCGCTCAAGGACGGCGGGTTCAAGCTGATGACGGTGACCCACGTCGATACGTCGACGGCGGTGCTGACCGATGTCAAAGGATTGGCTGCATTGGCGCGCAAATATGACACGTTATTCATCGTCGATGGCGTGTGCTCGGTGGCCGGCGAGGAACTGCGGATCAGCGAGTGGGGTGTCGATCTGGCGCTGACAGCGTCGCAAAAGGCGATCGGCGTGCCGCCCGGATTGGCACTGGTGGTGGCTGGGCCGCGGGCCATTGCGGCCTTTGAGGCGCGCAAGACGCCGGTCGCCAACTATTACGCCGACTGGACGAACTGGCTGCCGATTATGAAGGCCTACGAGGGACGCAGCGTGGGCTATTTTGGCACACCGGCGGTCAACCTGGTGGCGGCGCTGAACGTCAGCCTGGGTCTGATTTTGCAAGAGGGGATGGATGCCCGGTTCGAGCGCCACGCCAAAATTAGCCGGGCCTGTAAGGCGGCGATCGCGGCGTTGGGGCTGGGCCAGGTGCCACTCGGGCCAGAGATGGCGGCCAACACAATGACCGCGCCACGCTACCCGGCAGGTGTCGATGGAGCGGAACTGCGAACCAGGATCAAACAGGCCGGCGTGATCCTGGCCGGCGGGCTCCATCCGGAGATCAAGCTCGAATATTTCCGTATCGGGCATATGGGCGTGGTCAGCCTTGGAGACCTGCTGGCGACAGTCGGGGCGATCGAAACAGGATTAGCACAGTGTGGCTACCGGTTCCAAGCAGGTGCCGGTGTCGCGGCGGCGATGCAGGCCTATTTGGCATAAAAAGAAATACAGGATTTGCGCAAGTACACGCGGCCGGATTTGCAGGATTTATAGGATAAAAAGGTCCTGTGGGTCCTGCAATCTTCTTTAGGGGACACCAAGATGGAATATGTTCAACTGGGACAGACGAATGTGGTGGTCAGTCGCCTTGGGTTTGGCGGTGCGCCAGCGGGGTTGACCAACTATTTGGGTGAATACAGCCCGGCGAATGCCGAACAGCGCCGGCGGGTGATCGATGCCATCCAACGGGCGCTGGAGCGGGGGATCACGTATTTCGACACCGCACCGGGGTATGGCCAAGGAGAAGGCGAATCGATCTTTGGTGAGGCACTGCAAGGTGTGGAGGACGTGGTGGTCGCAACCAAGATCGGCGGCTGGAACACCGACGTGAGAGCCAGTGTTGAGGCCAGCCTGGGGCGACTGAGACGGGATCAGATCGATCTGGTGCAGCTCCACGGCTCTTCGTATAGCGAAGAGCTGGCAAACATAATCCTGGAAACAGGCGGCATGCTGGAACAGATGCTCCGTTTGAAGAAAGAGGGGTTGGTGAGGTTTGTTGGCTTTACCAGCGAGGACAACAACCCGGCCGTGTATCGTTTTATCCAATCAGGCCAATTTGACGTGATGCAGGTGTGCTACAACCTGCTCTTTCAACACCCGGCCGAGTTTACGCGGCCTTTTGGCAGTATGTTTGAGGCGCAAAAGCAGGGGATGGGCGTCGTCACCATGCGCACCATGACCTCGGGCCTGTTCCAGAAATGGGTGCAGCGGGTTAACCCGGCAAACCAGTTCAATTACGCGCCCGCGCTGCTCCAGTTTGTGCTCTCTAACCCGCTGGTGCATGTGGCGCTGGTGGGGATGCGCGCCGTTGGCGAGGTGGAGGAAAACGTGCGCATCTGCGAGGATCTGGCGGGACGGTTGGATATGGACTGGATGCACGAGAAATATGTGTGAGTTGGGTGTCCAACCAAGTGGGACGATACATTTTCAGGCTGCCTATAGGGCCAGCCCGATGTTTTGTGTCAGCATTGTCAGCAAATGGTCGGCATTCCCGGTTTCGATTTCTGCCAGATGTCGGGCAAAAAAGCCGGGATGTGGTAGACTCTAGATAGAGGGTACAAGCAATGGAAAGGAGTGCATAACCCATCTAGAAAGGAGCGAAATGATGAACGCCTTGTTGGTGATTGCCGCTGGATTGTTGTTGGGCTTGATTCTGGGAGTATTGTTCATTCTGACTTTCCCTTCGGGATTCAAGCTTCGATGATGTCTTTTCGGTGACAGGCACAGATCCCAACCGAGCGAGCTCGGGCGTTGGCTGAAAGGCGGAGCAAATCGCACACGTCTACGGGGGCAAGTGGACCTTGCTCTCACTACTGAGCGGGACAGCTTGGGCCAGGATCGTCTTTTTGCTCACAGTTTGGTCATATTCGAGGGTCGGCGCGCTACGCTGCCGGCCCTTTTTTGCTGCCTGGTGTGGACCATGATCGCACCAACTGGTTTGACCCAGAGGGTGGATCGGGGTACAATAGACTTTATAGGGATTTAATTTGACACCGTTGCATTTGACCCGTAAACTCTGCTTTTTCGAGATAAAGCGGAGAAGC
>JAFGJF010000082.1 GCA_016929205.1 Anaerolineae bacterium | reverse complement strand
CTGATGCGTGCTCTGTACCGCCGGGAGCTCAAAGCGGGGTTGATGGTTAACATTATGGTGAACTCGACCATGCTCTCGTTTGCGCTGGGCAACGCCGTGGCTTTTGCCATGGGGGCGTTGTTGTACCGGATGGGGGTGTTGACCATCGGTACAGCCTATATCATTTCTTATTACAGTGGAATGCTCATGATGCCGATTATGCGCATCACCCAGCAGCTGGAGGATCTACAACGTGCTACTGCCGGGATCGCTCGCATCAGAGAACTGTTGAACACACGGACGAGGGTCGAAGCAAACGGCAAATCCGCCAATCCACAAATTGCAAGCGGTGCGCTTGGCGTTGCGTTTGAGGGCATCTCTTTCGGGTATGATGATTCTGACTCAGAAGGTGCAGAAAAGACAGAACAGGCCGAACTGCTGAGCAATGGGTTGTCAAGCGACCAGGCAACCTGTCTGTCCGTTTCTCCAGAAAAAGAGTTTGTCCTGCACGATCTGTCGTTTTACCTCGAGCCGGGCACGATTCTCGGTTTGTTGGGACGCACCGGCAGCGGCAAAACGACGCTGACCCGGCTGCTGTTTCGCCTCTACGACCCCGATTGTGGTGAGATCAAACTGGGCATCCCGCACGGCAGTAATGGGATGGTCGATATTCGCGAATTGTCCTTGTTCGATTTGCGACATCGTATTGGCATGGTGACGCAAAATGTGCAGCTCTTTCATGCCACGGTGCGAGACAACCTGACGTTTTTCGATCGCCGCATCTCTGATGACGAGATCCTAAAGGTGATCGACGGGCTAGAGTTAGGCGAGTGGTTCCATTCCCTGCCCGATGGACTGGATACCGAGCTAGAGTCCGGTGGCAGTGGGCTTTCGGCGGGGGAGCAGCAGTTGCTGGCTTTTACGCGTATTTTTCTCCAAGATCCCGGCCTGGTCATCCTCGATGAAGCGTCTTCCCGGCTCGATCCAGCGACCGAGCACTTGATCGAGCGGGCGGTGGATAGATTGGTTGAGAACCGTACGGCGATTGTTATCGCTCACCGCCTGGGCACCGTCCAGCGTGCCGACGAGATTATGATCCTGGAAAAAGGTCACGTTCAAGAGTATGGCATACGTACTGAACTGGCGAGCGATCCGACTTCACGTTTTTACAACCTGCTGCAAACCGGGCTGGAGGAGGTCTTGGTATGAGAGCAAGAGAGTCGCAAGCTGCTGACCGCAAACCGCGAATCGCAAATAGTAGAACGCAAAGGACAGAACGCAAGTCGCGGGATCGTCTGGCTGTCTCACCACCGGAAACGGATGAGGATGTGCTGACGGTAAGCGCCTGGCCATATCTGTGGAAACTGATCACCTTCAGTATCTGGTTTTATCTTGGGATGATTGCGCTGCGGATTATCATCTTTGGCGTCGTGCCGCAGGTGACCGGGCTGATTACGCGCGAGTTTTTTGATACCTTGACCGGCAACTCACAGGCAGGGCTTGAGCCGTGGAGTCTGATCGCGCTGATGGTCGTTGCTGCGCTGGGTCGTGTCGCATCGGTTTTTGGTGACATTACGTTGGAATCTACTTTGCTTGCCAGGTCGCGCGCGCTGATCCGCAAGAATCTGTTTAGCAGCATCTTGCAGCATCCGGGTGCGCGGGCCGTGCCCGGGTCACCCGGCGAAGCCGTCAGCCGCTTTCGTGGTGATGTGGATGAAGTGGTGTATTTTATCGATCGCATTGTCTTTTTGATCGGACGCATTGTGTTTGCCGTCGTGGCCATCGCGACGATGTTAAAAATCAATGTGCGAATCACGTTGTTTGTCTTTGTGCCGATGGCCGTCGTGGTTTATTTGGCCAACCGGGCGATGAACGGCATTCAAAAGTATCACAAGGCTGCACGCAAGGCGACTGGCAAGATGACCGGTTTTATCGGCGAGATGTTTGGTTCAGTGCAGGCAGTCAAGGTGGCAACGGCGGAGGCCCACATGATCGACCACTTCCGTGAGTTGAACGAGAAACGCAAACACGCTGCACTCAGAACACAGTTGTTTATTGAATTGTTCCACTCTGTGTTTTGGAATACGATCAATATCGGCACCGGTGTGGTACTGATCCTGGTCGGGCAGCAGATGCAGGCAGGCACGTTTACGGTGGGTGATCTGGCGATTTTTTCTTATTACCTGGGGTGGGTCAGCGAGTTCACGGCTATTCTGGGCATGATGACGGCGGCGTACAAGCAAACCGAGATTGCGTTGGGGCGGATCGCCAAGCTGTTGCAGGTTGGGCCATACGAGCGGCTGGTTGAGCATGGGCCAGTGTACATTAGAGGTGACTATCCCGCAGTCTCGTATACACCTAAACAAGACTGCCATCTTTTGCGATCGTTGCACGTCTCAGGTCTGAGTTATGCCTATCCAGATACGGGGCGCGGCATTCAGGGCATCGATCTGTACCTGGAACGCGGCACGTTTACGGTGATCACCGGGCGGGTTGGTTCGGGCAAGACCACGCTGCTGCGTACGCTGCTCGGCCTGCTGCCCAGCGACAGCGGCGAAATTCACTGGAATGATGAACTGGTTGAAGACCCGGCGACGTTTTTTGTGCCGCCGCGCAGCGCCTACACGTCGCAGATCCCGCTGCTGTTCGGCGAGTCGCTCAAGGATAATATCCTGATGGGGCTGCCGGAGGACAAGATGGACATTGGCGAGGCGATCCGGTTGTCAGTGATGGAGACTGATTTGGCCGAGTTCGAGCATGGACTGGAGACGGTGGTCGGAACCAAGGGGGTCAAGATCAGTGGCGGGCAGCGGCAGCGCACGGCGGCGGCGCGCATGTTTGTGCGCGATCCCGAACTGCTGGTCTTTGACGATTTATCCAGTGCGCTCGACGTGGAGACCGAAAAGACGCTCTGGGAGCGGGTCTTTGGGCAGCAAGACGGGCGCAATTTGCGCACGTGCCTGGTTGTCTCGCATCGCAAGCCTGCTTTGCGCCGGGCCGATCACATTATTGTCCTCAAAGATGGGCGGATCGAAGCTGCAGGCAAGTTAGAGGATCTGCTGGAGACGAGCGAGGAAATGCAGCGCCTTTGGCAGGGCGACCTTGGCACAGCGGTCCGGGAGCCCACACAGCCGGAATGGGTGCCGGCGTAAATCCATCACTCCAAAACTGAGTTGGAAAGCGAGATGAGCGTGATAAAAGGTCGCGATCGGTTTTGTGCTTTTGCGGAATGATAACCCTCCCATTGCACACCAAGGTTGTATAATGGAGAAGATGTCAATCAGTCCGGAAAAGAAACAGAGAGGAGCATAGGATGCAGGATCAGATCGTGATCAAAGGTGCGCGGTTGCACAACCTGAAAAATGTGACGGTGACGATTCCCAAAAACAGGCTGGTTGTCCTGACCGGTTTATCCGGTTCGGGAAAATCGACGCTGGCGTTCGACACGCTGCACAAGGAGGGCCAGCGGCAGTATATGGAGTCGATGGGATTGGTCGATTATTTGAGCAAACCGCCTATGGATGGTGTTGAAGGTCTGTCGCCTTCGATCAGTATCGATCAACACCTGATCAACCGCAGTCCGCGTTCGACTGTGGGCACGGCGACCGAGGTGTATACGTACTTGCGCGTGCTCTATGCCCGGATTGGGCATCGGCCCTGCCCGGTTTGCGGCGAACGTGTCCCGCCTCCGTGTGACGTCGTCGATCTGGATTGGCAAGATAGCGTGATCGAAGATCCGTCTCTCGATCTTGATGAGGCTTATCCTTGCCCGAATTGTGGCGCAGGTATTCCCGATATGGGTATGGCCCATTTTTCGTTCAACAAGCCGTCGGGTGCGTGCCCGACCTGCACGGGATTGGGCACGATGCGTGAGGCCAATCTGTCTCTTTTGCTCGATGAAAGCAAAAGCGTTGCGGATGGCGGGGTCTTGAAGTGGGGCAGATACGAGATCGAACATTATTCCCAAACCCTGATCAATGCTGGGCGGCATTATGGGTTTGTTTTCGATCCCGGTATGTCGATCGAAGCGCTGGGACAAGTGCAGCGGGATCTGCTGGTGTACGGCGTGCGCGGCGGGCAGTTTTGCCGCCACTATCCAGATATCGATCCGCCGGCAACGGTTGCCCAGGGCAATTTCGAGGGTGTGGCTACCAATCTGCTGCGCAAATATCAGGATCGCGCTCGCGACGTCCAATATCGTGACAAGCTGGAGAAACTGCTGATCAGAAGGATCTGCCCGGATTGTGAGGGTGCGCGTCTGCGTCCGGAAAGCCGCCAGGTGACCGTTGCAGAGGATACGATCGTCGATCTGTCTCGTTTGCCGTTTGTCGATCTCGCCATTTGGCTGGAACGACTGCAGGCTGTTCTATCGCCTGAAGAGTGGGTGATCGCGGAACCAGTCGTGGGCGACTTGCGCGATCGTGTTCGCCGCCTGCTTGATGTTGGTGCGGGCTATTTGACGATGGATCGGGCTTCGCCGACGCTATCTGCCGGCGAAGCGCAGCGCTTGCGTCTGGCGTCGCTGCTCGGCTGTGGTTTGACCGGCGTGTTGTACGTTCTCGACGAACCGACGATCGGTTTGCACCCGCGCGATACCGAACGGCTGATCAAGGTGTTGTGCCGGCTGCGGGATCTGGGGAATACGGTGCTGGTCATTGAGCATGATTTGGATATGTTTCGTGCCGCCGATTATGTGATCGACGTCGGGCCGGGAGCGGGAGAAAAAGGTGGGCACATTGTCGCTGCCGGGATACCTCAAATTGTGATGCGCTGCCAGGACTCGGTAACGGGCCGGTATCTTGCCGGAAAAGTATCGATTGCGGTGCCGGAACGGCGCCACCGGGTGAACGGCAAATGTTTGACGATCAGGGGGGCACGCGAACACAATTTGTGCGACATTACCGCCGAGCTTCCGCTGGGTGTGCTGGTTGCTGTGACGGGCGTATCCGGGTCGGGCAAGTCGTCGTTGATGCTTGACATTTTCGATCGTGCCGCACGCCGGCGTTTTTATGGCGCAAGCGACGTACCGGGCGAACACGATACAATTGAGGGGTGGGAACATCTGGACAAGATCGTGACGATCGACCAGACAGCCATCGGGCGCACGCCGCGTTCGAATGCCGCGACGTATACGGATACGTTCACGCCCATTCGCCAGGCGTTTGCGGGCACAGAAGCTGCTCGTGAGCGGCAGCTAATGCCTCGCCATTTTTCGTTCAACGTGCCCGGCGGTCGCTGCGAGCGCTGCCAGGGAGCCGGGGTGCTGGTGGTCAACATGCACTTTTTGCCCGATGTCGAGGTACGCTGCCCGGCCTGTCACGGGCGGCGCTTCAAGCGCGATGTGCTGGCTGTCAAGTACCGCGAGCGTGACATCGCCGACGTGCTCGATATGGCTATCGAGGAAGCGGTGGATCTCTTCCGGGATGTGCCTGCTGCGGCTGCCAGGCTGTCGCTTATGGGCGACGTAGGACTGGGGTATCTAAAACTGGGACAGCCGGCGACGACGCTTTCCGGAGGCGAGGCGCAGCGTGTCAAACTGGCCAAGGAATTGGCCCGGCGAGATACGGGGCGCACGCTATACCTGCTCGACGAGCCGACGACGGGGCTGCACATTGCCGACGTGGCTCGCCTGCTAAACGTGCTTGAGCGCCTGGTTGACGCTGGAAATACGGTGGTTGTGATCGAACATAACCTGGACGTGATCAAATCTGCCGACTGGATCATTGACCTGGGACCGGAAGGCGGCCAAGCTGGTGGAAAAATTGTGACCCAAGGAACGCCGGAAGAGGTGGCACAAGAGAGCGCGTCGTACACCGGGGCGTTCCTTCGTCCATTGCTGTTTGGTTCGCATTGACGCCAGCTTGTTCGCCAATGACCCATGACCTGGAAACAACTAGACCCCGACAACATTGTCGGGGTCTAGTGCTTGATATGTGCCCTTTGCCTGTGAAAAAGTTAATTATAGGTAGGTTCCCATCATTCGAGTTTGCGACCAAAGATTGACTTTGGCTTTTGAATCTAGACCAGAGCTTGGGATTTTGCTGATTGTTGGGAAAATCCATTTGTGTGCGATGGCATTTAATCTAGAAAATAAAGGCTGCCAGTCACTCCAAGAGTCAGAGTGATTTATTATCCGGCAATTCAAAAGCCGTTTTTCTATCGTTGGGCCCAAGTTTCCACATTTCAAATACATCTAAAAGCCGGGCTCTTGGATTTGATTTAAAAAAGTCGGATTCTAAATCTGTCACTCATCCCTCCGGATTTGGCGGGAGAGATTAAATTCCAAGCCGGCCCCAGGATTTGAGATTGACGTCGAGAACGCGGTCAGATGATCAGTCAGGTCAGTCAAGACCTTGGAAACCCCAAAATCACGCTGTTTCGCGGATTTTAGAACGTTTCCTGGTCGTGTTGCTCAGACTCATTGTCTTGTCGTTTTATTGGCTTCCAAAGTCTTGTCTGAGCCATCCAGACCGCGGCGATACAACCCATCGCGGCGATACAATCTGTGGCAGCGACCGAAAGGGTAAGGAGGTCTGGGCGAACGGGAACCTGTTTGCCCGCCCAGAACCCCCTTACGATCAAAGTCTTGGTTATTGGCGGTTACATCATTGCCTATGCACGCAGTTCTTGTTTCAGGCTGCGCACACCTCGGCTCTTGTGCTGGCGTACCGATTCAGCACTCATGCCTAGCGCATCAGCGATCTCGATCGTGCTGTGGCCTTTGAGGTATCCTTCCAGGACACGCCTCCGGCAGGGAGGCAACTTGGCCAAGCCCATGTGGAATGAGACCTGCTGCTCACGGCGTTCGACGACGGCTTCTGGACAGAGTTGGTCGCTTTCGAACAGGTGATGTGAGGTCTCTTCCAGTGGAATGAACCGCCGGGTTCGCCTTCGTGCTTCTCGGATCTTGTTTCGCGCGATACCCTTGACGTAGGCGGCAAACGGGATCCCCATGCGGGGCTGGTAACGGCCGCGTTCTACCTCTGTAAAAGCAGTCAGCATAGCCTCTTGCAAGATATCGCCATCGGGTACAGGCGTGGTGTTCTTGGTTCTTACAAAAGCCAACACGGACGCCGCTCCCGTATTGGCATACCACTCTGCCCAGGCGTTGGCTCGATCCTCGGGATTGTTGTTTGTGCTCGGTAAGAGACGTTTAACCAAGGCTTCGTCAGACTCGTGTCGCGTTTCCACAGGCGTTCTCCTTTTGCAATCTGGGTTAGCAGAATAGGATTGGGCGCTCTCGACTGGTCCAACGAAAAAGGGGCACATATTCAACTTTTAAAGAGCAACAGACTCGCAGATCGTAGGGGACAAATCCTTTCCCCATGGACTAAATGTCATTTGTCACGGTTTTGTGACAGGGATACCGATCTATTGTACATCAAGATCGTTCAAAAGTAAAGGATTTTTTTGCCGGTAGAACCTTGAATGAAGGCCTTTTTTTCTAGTTGGCCAGCTGCAGCGAAAAGTGGAACGTGCTGCCTTGTATCCTCTCACCTGTGTCGGGATCTATCCATGGGCTTTCGGCCCAGATACGCCCACCATGGATTTGGACAATGTGTTTGGCGATGGCTAACCCCAAACCCGTTCCGCCACCACTGCGCGCGCGGTCTGCCTTGTAAAACCGTTCAAAGATGCGCGGCAAATCATCCGGCAGGATGCCGACACCCGTGTCGCGTACCGAGATGACCAGATTTTCTCCATCTACTTGGGCAGAGATGCGCACCCGTCCACCTGAAGGTGTGAACTTGATGGCGTTGTGCACCAGGTTGGTGACCACCTGCTGGATGCGCTCCCTTTCAGCCAAGACGAGAGGCAGGTCGGAGAGCGGATCGACATCTACGGACAGGTTTGCTCTATCTGCCTGTGGCTCCAGCCGTTCCACGGGCAGAAGGATCAGGTCGCTCACGGCGACAGGCGCCAGTCGCAACGGCATTTTGCCCGACTCGATGCGGGACAGTTCGAGAAGTTCCTCGACCATCTGGGTCAAGGCATCTACTTCAATCTCCATCCGGTCCAGGAAACGCTGTGCTGCCGGCGGATCTTCCATTGCCCCATAGCGCAGTGTGTCTACCAGTGCCTTTAGTCCGGCCAGGGGGGTGCGCAGTTCGTGCGAGATGTTGCTGATAAAGTCTCGACGTATGGTCTCCAGACGGCGGATGCGTGTCAGATCCTGGAGGATGAACAGATATCCCCTGGTGTCTGCGGCTTGAAAGGGTCTGGCAATAGCTTGCAAGAACAGGTTCTGGCGTCCGATTTCCACGGTTGCACTCTGTTCTTGTCCCTGATCGCGGCAGCGCTGCCACAGATCGACCAGTTGGTGATGTCGTACGACCTGGGTGACGGATAGTCCCAGGGCCTCTTGCGGCGGGATGTCCAAAAGACGGGCTGCCGCAGGGTTGATCAGACGTACACGCTCAGATTGGTCGATGATGATCGCCCCTCCAGCCATATTATCCAGCACCGCGGACAGGCGGCTTTGCTCTTGAGCCAGCGTGGTGATCTTTTCATCGAGTTGATCGGCCATACGGTTGAATACCTGCGTGAGCTTGCCGATCTCGTCGCGCGTAGTGGGCAAGAGGCGTGCGCTCAGGTCCCCTTCGGCGACTTGTTCGGCCACCTGCGTCAGGCGGCGTATGGGTTTTGTGATGCGCTCGGCAATGATCGCGGCCAGCACTGCGACCATCAATGTGGCAATCAAGGCTGCCAGCAGGACGGCTCGTTGCAAACGATTGACCTGGGCAGTGACCTCGCTCAAGGGCAGTGACACTCGGATGATTCCGAGCACGGTGCCCGATGTCGGGTTCACCAGTTGTTCTCCTGTGGTTACGCTAACGGCGGCATACATCATATCATAGCCCACCGTTTCGCTAAAGCGGATGCTGCTTCCTTGTCCTGCCGACAGTGCCTGCTGGACTTCGGGGCGGTTCAGGTGATTGTCCATCTGGATTCGACTCATGTGCGATTCGCCAATGATCACACCATCGGGATCGATGATCGTAATCCGTGCATCCAGCAGGCGTGCGTAGCGATAGGCAAGGGGGTCGTACGCCTTGGCCGGCAGATCTTGGGGAAGAAGTGGCTGAAGGGCATCGCCAATCAGTTTGGCTTCGGCTATCAACTGGTCTTGCAGCCTGTCGAGATAAGCGCTGCGGACCAGGTCTGAAAGGTAAATCACCATCAAGGTCATACCGGCCAAGATCATGAGCATGTAGGGAATGGCGATACGCCAGCGGATGCGCTCGAACATGGGTCTCCTATGCTTCGAAACGGTAGCCAACACCCCGTACGGTGACGATGCGCACGGGGTTGGCCGGGTCTGTCTCGATCTTTTCCCGCAGCCAGCGCACGTGGACGTCTACCGTGCGGCTGCCTCCGTCATAATCCCATCCCCAAACGCGTTCCAGAATCAGATCGCGCGAAAGGGCCATGTTTCGATTCCGGGCCAGAAAGAGCAGCAGATCGTATTCTTGAGGTTTGAGGTGGAGCGATTCTCCATCCAGTGTCACCTCGCAGCGAGTTTCATTGATCGTCAGGTTGCCAAACGTCAGTTCGGCCTGCATAGGGATGTTCTGGCCCGGAGGGGGCTCTTGCTGCGTAAAACGCGTGCGTCGCAACTGTGCCTTGACCCGGGCCAACAGTTCCCGCATACCAAAGGGTTTGGTCACGTAATCGTCCGCACCGACTTCCAGGCCCACGACCTTGTCCACTTCTTCTGCGCGCGCGGTGAGCATGATCACAGGGACAATCATTTCTTGGCGCAGGATACGGCATACTTCCAATCCGTCCATGCCGGGCAGCATCAGATCCAGGATGATCAGATCGGGATGCTCTTGCCGGGCCAGTGCTAGGCCCTCGATGCCATTGGTCGCGGTGAAAACCTCGTGTTCCTGCCGGCTCAGAGTATATTCGAGTGTATCCAACAGTGTCGCATCATCTTCGACGACGAGAATCTTGCTTTTCATGTCTGCTCCAATTTCCAATCCTGCTGACTTTTATTATAGCATGGATCAAACGTTTGTGAAATTGATTGCAGGCGATGCGATCTCGGCCAGTTCTTTGGCTGGATTCCCGTCATTGTGGTCGTTGGGATAGGTTAGGTTAGGTTGGATCGAGTGTGGTGGGTTCTACCGCCCGAGACCCAACCTACGCCTGGCTTGCAGATCGGCACGGCAAGCTCTGTGGATGCGGTTAACTGGTTGGGCTGATCATATTTGGGGTGCCCGCGCGGATGGCTGCACGAGCCTGCTAATGATCTGCATCTCGGGACAGCAAGCTCATGCACACGCCGACAATCTCTTCCGGCCGCATGCCGTCTGAAATCACGAGCGATTTCAGGCCCAGACGAATCACCTCATCCTCAAAGTGTGCATTGTACCAAAAGCTTCTTTGACAATACCGCGCGATCATCAGTTCCACATCGGATGCGCCCTCGCTGAAAGCGCTGGCCCGCACGCGTTTTTCGATCAATGCTTCATCGGCCAACAGAAATACGCCCGAAACGTCACCAGATAAAGCGTGAACACAGGATGGTCTCAGCGCCCATCCTTCGATGACCAGGGGATGGCCCCAGTCTTCGTGGTTCTGAATGATCGTCCGCAGCGCCGGCCACAAGCGTTCGTGTCCCTTGTTGGCGTCCTGGATCAGCGTTTCCGTGCTGTTCACGATATAGTATTCGCGATAATCGATCGGATCCTTGTCCTTTTTTGTGACGGCTCCGACCGCCATCCCAATGTCATCCGTAGAGACGCTGCTATAGCCCAGCCGGCAGGCCAGAATGCGGGCGGCTGTCGTTTTGCCGAGCATGGGCGCGCCGCCCAGGTAAATCACTTTGGGGTATCTCATGTCGTTGTGACCTCTACAAAAAGTCGGGTGGCAACCACATTATCTACTCATTTTCCAGATCCAGGTCTGAATCTGCATAAAAAGAATAAACAGAACCGGCGGCAAAAAGGTCGTCGTGGAGAGGATGGCCGCCAGCCAGTTCTTGCGGAAGGCGAACGCGAGCCATGCGCCGATGGCCATGACCAGCGGGAAGAGGGGGTAGGCCCAGACCAGGATGACAAATCTCTATGCCTCGCGGCTTGAGCCTTCGTCGAGAGCCATCACAGACGTGCCCGCCGCAATGACCCAGAAAAAGAGCGTGCCCAGTGCCATCAACTGCGAGACGATCAACCAGATCAAGACGCCGATTTTGCGTTTGGGTTGTACGGTGTGTTCGGTCATGTGTGTTACCTCTTGTCTGTCAAGTGACGTAGTGACGTAGGTTGGGTCGAGGCACGAGACTCAACGCTTTGGCTATTTGGCGTTCAACCGCAGCAGGGTGATCGAAAATGGGTCCAGGGTGTGATTCAGCCGGTTGCTCTGGCCCGCTGCGATTTCGGACGGCGGCGCATCCGACAGGTCATCCGCTGGTTCCGCGACGCCGTTAAAGGTCGCCGTGGTCGAATCCAGCGACGGCGCCGCGACCACGTCGACCAGGCCGCCGCTGATCTGCTGCACGCCCGCCAGGGTGATTGCCACGTCGGCAAATCGGTCGCTCTTGTTGATGACCAGCAGCGTGATCGTGCCATCCTCCAGCCTGCCGGCGTAGACGCTCAACTCACTCTCCGCATTAGCCGACGATTGGACCGGCAGCATCGTCGTGCCAAAGCGCGACCAGATCGGAAAGGCCCAGTATTTGGGCTGGCGGTCGTTGGAGCCATCGGCCTTCATCAGGCCGAACTCGTTGCCCCAGTCGTCCGACTTGCCGTTCATGATGTCCCATTGGGCGGCGATGTCGAACCCGTTGTGGATCATCTGGCCGATCGAGTCGGCGATCCAGATCGCGTCGACGACTTTGTTCATATAGTTGCGCACGTCCGGTTTGCCCCACACTGGCACGATCTCGTACTCGTTGACGACCAGGGGCATCGTCACGCCGGGCGCATATGCGTCGAGCGCTTTGTCAGCACTGTCTTTGAGTCTTTTCCAGTGATCCTGAGGCATCGCCACGATCTCGGCCAATTCTTTGTCCGGATTGCCGTAATTGTAATAGCTGGGATAGGTGTGGATCACAAAATAGTCGATCTCGGCTCCGCCTGTCTCAAGCACAGCCTGGCTCCAGCGATTGCTGTAAGCCGTCTCGGTGCTGCCGGCCACGCCAACGACG
>JAFGJF010000565.1 GCA_016929205.1 Anaerolineae bacterium | reverse complement strand
TTTCGGATGTCATATTCCTGCGACCCTTTCCAAGAGTGGCTGCATTATATCACAAGTGCCGGAAATTATACTTTTATGGGCCCTAAGCAATATTTCTGTCAAAGTGGGTCTCAGGTGCTACGGGATCGAGGCTCTTGGTTTTGGTTTCATTGTCCGCTCTCGTCGCGGCATTGAGCCAAGTGAAACATTGGTCGCTGAAGACAGAAACAAGATCGCCGGGTTTATGGAATACCGTAGCTGGAGAGATCATCGAACGACCCTGTATCATATCGTCGTACAGTCCGATCATCGCCAGCAAGGGATTGGACGACGACTGATCGAAGCATTGGGAAGCGAAGCCCACAAACAGGGCAAAACGCTCATTCAGCTCAAATGCCCTGTTGACCTGCCTGCCAACGAGTTCTATGAGAGCCTGGGGTTTCAAAGAGCAGATGTTTTGCCCGGAAAAAACCGGGAGCTCGTTGTCTGGCAAATTGCGGTGGACTGAAAATGAAACTACCCAACCTTTTTCACCCGAAACCAGAACCAGACAACTCCACACCGATCGACTTTTCCATCCCGCGACGGTGCTTCCATCGCCAGTTTGATGGAGAACCTGGCCCGTGCCCGCAATGCGGTGAGCCGTTGCACCAACGCACGCAAACCTACCTGGTCGCCACCCGCCAGGGAACACAGATGACTGACACCTTTATTATGAGCAACGATGCGGGCTGGTTCTGTGCCTCCTGCCCAACGGTGGTCATCGATGCCAATGACCTCGCTGAAACCCTGGCTTTCCCCAAGCCCGGCTGGGATTCCGGCGAAGAGTTTACCGTCCTGGGCATCATCGATCTCGACGCAATCCCGCCGGAGCAGAGGAGTCTGCCTTTTGACCAGGTCGACCCGCTGCCGTTGACGCCGTTCAACACAACATCCCGGCGCAGCAAGCCATCCCAGTCCAACCGGCAGTCAGGTAAACGAACCCACTCAAAACGCGCGAAAAAGTCGGGCGCGAAAAAGAAACGACGCTGACTCGGAGCGAGACGATGACTGAACCCCCTATCCCGGATCAATCGGAACTGAACAGGGATTTGCCGCCCCAAAAATCGTTGTCCAGCAAGCAAGAATTTCACGGGATAGGCACTATCCCGCGCAGCCTGGCTCCCTTTTTCCAGGAATACAACCTGGCCGACCTCGACCCCGATCAGGCCGCGGCGACGATCATCGAGCGCACGCTGCGCTACGGAAATCGCGCTGAACTGCGCTGGCTGTTCCATCGCTATCCCGAATCAACGGTCGCCGGCTGGGTGCACCGCTGGGGCGCATTCGCCCTGCCCAAATCGCACCTGACCTTTTGGCGACTGCTGCTCGATCTGGAGGATGCAGTATGACAGCCCTGCACTGGGAGACGATCACGCCATTGATGCGCCAGGTGATGACCACGCTCGGTCAAAGCGACCTGGCCGGCCGCTTTTACCTGGCTGGCGGCACAGCGCTGGCCCTGCAACTCGGTCACCGCCGCTCCATCGATTTGAACATGTTTTCTGCCACCGCCGAGGTGCGCCCCGAGACGCACCGGCAAGCGTTGAACGTGCTCCGCTCGTTCCAGCCAGATATCGTCGAGCAGGAATGGGGTAACCTGCTCCTGGTCATCGAAACTGCCGCCGAAAGCCTGCACGTCGGCTTTTTCGGCTATGGCTACAGGCTGCTCGAACCGACCGTGCCGGCCGATGGGCTGCCCCTGGCCGGATTGATCGACATCGGACTGATGAAGCTGGATGCCCTGGCCTCGCGGGCCAGCCGCAAGGACTTTTACGACCTGTATGCGTTGGCGCAGCGTATCCCGCTGCGCGATTTGTTCGCCCAGGCGCCGGCCAAGTACCCCAACGTGCGCGATTTTGAAGCGATGGTCGTGCGCTATATGGCTTACTTTGACCGCGCCGATCAGGAAGCCGAACCCATCCTGTTCGACAAGATAGGCTGGGAAGAGGTCAAAGCGTTTTTTCGAGATCAAGCTCGCCAGATCGGGCGGGCGTGGCTGGAATGACAACTTGTCCAAGTGCCCGCGCCGGCTTGCATTTGCGCCTACATCGTGTATAATGTAGTTACAGATCGACAGTAGGAGCGCGTACGATGAGCGAAACAAGTGTGGGCATCCGACAACTCAAAGCCCGTCTCAGTGAATACCTACGGCGGGTCAAGGCCGGCGAGACGGTGCTGATCACCGAGCACGGCCAGCCGGTGGCGCAGATCATCCCGGCAGCAGAACCGGTTGAGGCTCGGCTGCTGCGGATGGTCGAAGCAGGGCTGATCCAGTGGAGTGGCCACAGACTGGAAATGAGGCTGCCGGCCGCACAGGCACGCGGCGAACAGACCGTCGCCGATTTTTTGATCGAGGATCGGGAATGATCGTTTACCTGGATGCCAGTGCGCTGGTCAAACGCTATGTGTTTGAGGCGGGATCGACTCAAATCAATCACCTGCTTGAGCGTGCCGATGTGGTTGGCACGGCCGCGATCAGCCGAGCTCAAGTAGCCGCTGCGCTGGCCAAAGCCGCGCGTATGGGCGTGGTGGATCGCAACGAAGCAGAGGCGGCCTTACAGGTCTTTCGTGCCGAGTGGGTAAACCTTGTCCGCTTGCAACTGACCGAGGCGATCCTGACGCAGGCCGATACATTGGCCTGGGAGCATGGGCTGCGCGGCTATGATGCGGTTCATCTGGCTACAGCGCGTTTCTGGCAGTCATCGCTCGGCGAGCCAGTTACCCTGGCCACGTACGACCGGCAGTTATGGCAGGCCGGGGAGGCCGTCGGCCTGGCTGTCTGGCCCACAGAGGGCATCCCGTAGATCAGGCAGGCTAAACCCATTTGCCTCGCTCCGCGTGTCGCTGTCTGTTATGCCCAGTCCCAACACCCGGGTGGGAAGAAAGCCAAGTGTTTTTTCGAGATCAGGCCCGCCAGATCGGGCGTGGCTGGAATCATCATATATGGGAGAAAAAATGACCAAGCCGATACCACAAGAGATCAAAGCCCAGGTTCAGACCATTGTTGAACAGTTTAACCAAACCGTCGTCTGCGAACCGGAGACCTTTTTCTCGGTGCGTTTTCGCGGCCAATACGCCTACCTCGATCGAGATGATTATGGGCCGGTCGGCCCGCGCGGGCGGCTGACCTGGACCGGGGATATGGCAAACTGGGGGTTTGCCATCTATAAATACAGCGACGAACGATATGACCCGGAAGAGTGGATGTTCTATGGAGCTGAACACCTGGATGGCACGGTCGAAGGCGCGCTGCGAGCGTGTATGGAGGCCTATCCGTAACGTCCAATTGTGTCTTTGACGGTTGCATAGGCAAAGAGTATAATGTGCTGGACTCTGGATCATCTTGAGGCAACAAGCACTGAAAGACT
>JAFGJF010000564.1 GCA_016929205.1 Anaerolineae bacterium | reverse complement strand
TCGATCACCTGACCCTGGACTGCCGACCGATCGACGCCCGGGCCGTCGCCCAGCGTTTGGTCGATGCTATGTCACCCCTGGCCTGGCAGTCGGGTCGGCTGCACATTGCCGCCGACCTGCCAGCCGGTTTGCCCCCTGTTTGTGCGGACAGTGCCCGCCTGGGACAGATCCTGGCCAACCTGGTGCGAAACGCCGTCCGCCACACGCCTCCCGGCGGGATCATTGCCGTGGCGGCCGAGGCCGAAGCGGATTTCGTACGCATCGAGGTGCGCGATACCGGTCAAGGGGTCGCCGCGGCGGATCTGCCGCACATCTGGGATCGATTTTATCGCGGCACAAACCACGATCTGGATCCCGACGGCGCCGGGCTGGGGCTGGCGATCGTCAAGGAACTGACCGAGGGGATGGGCGGAACGGTGGCGGTTGAGAGCACGGTCGGGCAGGGGAGTTGTTTTACCATTCGATTGCCGGTAGATAAATCGTAACCTTTCGTTCCGACTCATTGACGCTTGCCGGGAGAACCCGGCAAGCGTTTTTGTTTTGCGACACTTTTGCGACAGATGTGTGATTGGGACGCGACACATCCCTGGTAATATAAGGGGGAATTCAACGATATCATTTCTGGAGGCAAAACCATGTCAGATTTGGCAATCTCTACCTCGGAACTGACCCGCCGCTTTGGCGACCTGGTGGCTGTGGATCATCTCGATCTCGATGTTCCACAAAAGAGCGTATATGGCTTTCTTGGTCCCAACGGGGCGGGCAAGACGACGACGATCCGCATGCTGCTGGGCCTGATCCGGCCCCATGCCGGTGAGGTGCGGCTTTTTGGACAACCTTTGTGGCATAACCAGCTCAAGCTGTTGGGGCGGGTAGGGGCGTTGGTCGAGTTCCCATCGCTGTATGAACACCTCACCGGGCGCGAGAACCTGGAACTCACACGACGGCTGGTCGGCGGCAGCAAAACGCAGATCGATCGTGTGCTGCGCATCGTGCGGCTGCAAGATGCTGCCGCACGCCGGGTCAAAGGGTATTCGCAAGGGATGAAACAGCGCCTCGGCCTGGCCCTGGCCTTGCTCAATGAACCGGAGTTGCTCATTCTCGACGAGCCGACCAACGGTCTCGATCCGGCAGGCATCCAGGAGATGCGGGCGTTGATCAGCGGCTTGCCGGAGGAATACGGTGTGACCGTGTTTTTGTCCAGCCACCTGCTAGCCGAAGTCGAGCAGGTGGCCACGCACATCGGGATCATCCAAAATGGCCGGCTGCTGTTCCAGGGGTCTCTGGCGGGATTGCACGCCCAGGTGGAAGGCCAGATCGTGCTCGGCGTCGATCAGCCAGAGCGGGCGAAACAGGCACTCAGCCGGCTGGGTTGGGCGGTGCGCGGCAATGGCGGGCACCGGCTGACCGTGGCGGCTAACGGGCAGTCGGACGCGGCGATGATCAACGCCCAGCTGGTTGGCGAGGGAGTCAACGTGTACCTTTTGCGGGTAGAGCAACCGACGCTGGAAGACGTCTTTTTAGACCTGACTCACGAACAAGTGTCCAGGTTGGTGGTTCGAGAAGGAAGAATGGTACAGGATTAAATCCGAGTTCGTAACATATCGTGAATGATGTGTTCAGACTCGATCATGACGGAGGATTTGATGAATTATGTGATACGCGCTTTAACTGCCGAGATGCTCAAAATGAAACGCACCCTGGCCTTGTGGCTGGCTGCGATTGCGCCAGCGGTGATTGTGGTTCTGCAAGTGATCATGATCTGGGATAGACAGGATTATTACCGCAACCAGGATCTGATGCGCGAAGCCTGGTTTGAATACGGCGCGCAGACGGGGGTCTTGTGGGGGCTGCTGATGCTGCCCCTGTTCATCACCCTGGAGACGGCACTGGTCGGACAATGGGAGCACAAGAATCAGCAGTGGAAGCAGTTGTTTGCCCTGCCCATCCCGCGCGGCGCCATCTATGCGGCCAAGCAGATCAGCGGCATGGCCTTGATCGGGTTGAGCATCACCATGCTGATCGTGCTGCTCGTCGTCAGCGGCCTGGGTTTGCGCCTGCTGATCCCGGGGCTGGGATTCGAAGCGCCGGTACCGTGGCTGGACTATCTCAAGTACGGCCTGACCATGTTTTTGGGCTCGTGGCTGGTCATCGCCATCCAGACCTGGGTGGCGCAGCGCTGGCCGAGCTTTGCCGTCGCCAGCGGCGTGGGCATCGCCCTGACCATCACCGGGGCGATCGTCATCCAGAGCGAGTGGGCCAACCTGTACCCGTACACGCTGCCTGTGATCGTGGCCAACGGATTTGCCAGCGAGGGCATGCGGACGCTGAATGGGTTCACCGAGGGCCTGCCGTGGCTGGAACTGCTGGTTGGCAGTGTGGGGGGGGTGGCAGCAGCCGCCATCGGCGCATGGGACGTGACGCGGCGAGATGTGTTGTAGGATGAAAGATTGAGCCCGTTGTAATCGCGTGTTACAACGGGCTTGTTGTTATTCCCACTGCGTGCACTCGATCGGAATGCCTTTTCTGAGGTTGCCAAAGCACTTGACGTCGCAGCGGATGCATTCGACGATCTCGTCGAAATGCCCCTCGCGCACCTTGATTGGCCAGTCCGGGTCGGCAATCAGCCCGCGCGCCACGGCGACGAGGTCAGCCCGTCCCTGGTTCAAGACCTCCAGGGCACGCTCGGCCTTGTCCAGTTCGTTGACGGCGATGACGGGCACGCCGAATCCTTTGAACGGCGCCGCCCGGTCACCCGGCGCGTCGATGCTGGACGGCGAGATGTCGAGAATGTCGACCCCCGCGCCAACCAGCCGTTCTGCCAGGACCTGACTTTCCTGGATGCCATATCCTTTGCCCACCGGTGTGTGGCGGTAAAGCAGCAGCATATTGTCGCCGCATATCGGGCGAACGGCGTCGACGATCTGCACCGCCAGGCGCATGCGGTTTTCGAGCGAGCCGCCATAGTCGTCCATTCGCTCGTTTTGTTCCGGCGAAAAGAACTGGTTCAGCAGGTAGCCGTGCGCCCCGTGCGGCTCGATGCCGTCAAAGCCGGCCTGAAGACAGATACGGGCTGCCTTTTCGTATCCGGCGATCGTATCTTTGATTTCGTCCTGGCTCAACTCGTCCGGGGCCATTTTACGGCCAAAGGTGATCGGAAAAAGTTGGATCGCGGCTAACGCGCCGCCCCGGTGAATGGCCTCGACCAGTGGCTTGAGGGTTTGTGCGGTCAGCTCGGTACCAAAGCGGTTGACCGAAGTGGCCTCGACGATGACCAGGCCGACGCCGCCGCTGGCGTGCCGGCCGTACCATTCGATGCCCTCAGGTGAGGTGATCGGGCGCATGCCGACCATCGGCGGCATAACGATGCGGTTGGGCAGTGTTTTGCCCTTAACCTGCAAAGGCTCAAACAATGGAGTGATGTCTTGCCGCAGTGAGGCCGTAATGTGCTCGGCGATCACGTCGCGAAAGCGGATCTCGCTGTTGTCCTCTGGTTCATAGCCGACTATCTTGCGCGCGTTGGCGATGCTCCAAAAGGCGCGTGAATTGGCGCTGATCCCATAAAAGATTTGGAATGGCACGCCAAACTCGTCGCGAATGTCCGGCGCTTCAATGCTCTTGAGAATGAGTTGATCGAAATCGCGCTGGCTGAGGTAGACGCCCAGCGCCCGGCGCATGCACCGCAGATCGCCCTTGGGGCACCGTGCCACGTCTGTTTCGCGCGGGCCGCCGATGCGAATCTGGACATTTTCCAACGGGCTGCCGTTGTGTTTGCCCACGGCAAAGACAAACCCCAGGTGCTCGTAACTTTCCTTGGCCCAACCGTAATAGTTGTCCGACAGGGCACGGTCGTCTGGATTCACAAAATCCCACTTGCCGTCGAGGATCAGCGATTCGTAATAGTCGGCGGCGTGGTTGGAACTGATCGAGATCACGCGGCGCACGTTTTCATCCCAGGAGACCTGGTAGACGTTGTAGGCCATTTCCACGTTGGCCAGTTCGGCGAAAAAACGCTGTGATGGGTCTTGGGGGCGGACGAAACCGGAATGCACGACTGCATACGCGTCTCGAAAGTAGCGGCGGTAGGCATCGCGGTCTCGGTTGAGCAGATCAGCCACCCGGACGCCTGCGATCTCGTTGCCCTCGGAGTCGGTGGTGCGAACGTCCAGCAGGATCAGGTCGTAATGCTTGCGCAGCGCAGGCAGCATTTGCCCGGCGATCAGGCCGCATGCGCCGGTCACGACCACTCGTTTTCGGTCGCTCATAACTGACCTTTCTACTGGATCACCGATTTGGGCGTGGCAACCAGCCGCGTGACCTGGATCCGTTCGCGGTCGAGCATGTCACCAACGAGTGGGGCGATGTCGTTTTTCCAATAATCGCTCTCGTAGACGCTGGCGTACAGGGCCTGACGTTGCTCTTCACTCTCAAAACGGCGGATCCAGACGTACAGGTCTTCTTCTTCCTGGCCGACGAAACTGCCAATGACGACCATGCCTTTAGAGATTTGAAAAGGAATGATCTTGTTTTCCATCAGGTCGACCCATTCTTGGCGCTTTTGTGGCTTGACACGGTACTGTCGCAGTTCGAAAAACATGGCTTCATCCTTTCTGTTCACACTCGGGTGTAGACGGATCGCAGACTGCGCTTGTCCAGTCTATGTTTTTTTGGTAACTGGCGAAATGAAAAGCTGGATCGGAAACGGTCAGAGGATAGGGCTCGATGATGGGGCAAATAAGGGCTGTGTTGCGAGACATAGTCTTTCTTGCGGCCGTCTATGGTCTCGCAACAAGCCAGATTGGAGCTAATTGTCAGTGATCAGGTTTTAAAATCTGCGACGGTCGCCACCACGACGGTCGCCGCCACCACCTTGACGGCCACCGCCACGACGGTCGCCACCGCCACGGTTTCCGCTTCGCGGCGGGCGGGGCTTGGCTTCGTTCACCGTCAGTGCCCGGCCGTCGAGTTCCGTGCCGTTCAATGCGGCGATAGCGGCGTCGGCAGCTTCTGCGTCTTCCATTTCGACAAATGCAAAGCCTCGGGGGCGTCCGGTTTCGCGATCGGTGATCACGTTTACTGCAACGACTGTGCCATACTCTTCGAACAGCGCCTGCAGTTGGCTTGAGCCCGTGTTGTAGCTCATGTTGCCGACGTAAATATTCTTGGCCATTTAAAATCCTCTCTTTTGGTGTGCTATGCTTGGGAAGGCAAATTTTCAAGCATCCTATCAGAAAAAAACACCTGGACTTGGGAGACCAGGTGTTTGTCATAGACAGTAACTTGGAATCTTGCTTCCATCAGAAGTTACATGATAGTAGATTTATTCCAATCTGTCAAATTGATTCGAGTGGTTTTAGTATTTTTGCCAGCGGATCACGTCTTCCAGCGATTTCTTTTCCCTGGTCGGCCAGTCTACCGGTACGCCGATGGGGATCAATGTGAGGAGTCGTTTGTCTTCCGGTATCCCTAGCAGTGTCTTGAACTCGTCCTCGTGGGGCCGAGTCCACCCTTCCAGCCAGCAGGAACCATAGCCCAGGGCTGTGCTAGCGACGAGCATATTTTCGATCGCCGCCGAGCCATCTTCGACCCACCACCGCGTTGTGGGATCTAACACCACGGCAATGATCGCGCCTGCTTGGTCCATCCACTGGGCAGCGACCTTGAGTTTGTCGATCGTGCCGCGTTCGGTGATGACGACAAAGATCCAGG
>JAFGJF010000563.1 GCA_016929205.1 Anaerolineae bacterium | reverse complement strand
GCAACTGGATCAACTGTCCCCGCTGTGGTGGGAACTGCGCGACGCCATGCTGGCGATTCCGGCCGATAATGATACGGTGCGTCTCGGGCTGGATCTGTTGGACAGTTGGGATGGCGTGGTCAGCGCCGATTCGCCTGCCGCGGCTGTGTTTGAGTTGTTCGTTGCCGAGATGACCCGGCGGTTGGTGCAGACCAAGGCTCCGAATGCCGCCGAATGGGCTATGGGCAAGAGTGCCGCACCGCTGATGACCCGCTCCGGGCTCTGTTTGCGGCGTTTTGGGCATTTGTCGCGCCTCATTCGCCAGCAGCCGGACGGGTGGTTTGCCCGTGGTTGGCCGCGCGAGATGGCCGCTGCCCTGGGTCAGATGGTGCGCATGCTCGGTGAGCGTTACGGGGACGATCCTGCACAGTGGGCCTGGGGACGGGTCCGCCCCTTGTGTTTTGAGCACGCGGTTGGTGGGCGAGCGCCCCTGGACAAGATTTTTAACCTGGGACCGTTCCCCTGGGGCGGTGATGCTTGTACGGTGGCCCAGGCGGCGGTCAACCTCTCTGAGCCGTACGCCAATTCCTTTTTCACCGCTTCGCTGCGTATGGTCGTCGACGTGGGTAACTGGGACGCCAGCCGCTACATCTTGCCCGGCGGCCAGTCCGGCAATCCGCTGTCGCCGCATTATGCGGACCAATTTCCCCTCTGGCAGCGCGGCAAAGGCGTCTCCATTGCCTGGTCGCCGGATAAAGTGGATCAGGTGACACAATCTGTTTTGCATTTGAGGCCAAAATAGGAGGTTGGCGGCAGCGCCGGTCCCATGCGTGACTGGCTCGCTGCCTTTTAGAGGATACTGTCATGTCGTCGGTGCCGTGTTGGTGCTCTAAAGTCTGGTGGATAGTGGTCAGCGCTCTATGCCGACTCAAAGGACGCGTGATATCCCACCTGTCAGGGTCTGCCAACTGCTCGGGTGAGTGGGTGTCCTTGAGTTGTGGAATTGACACCAGGAAAGGGCCAACCAGCAAGACGAACAGCAGCTATGTTATTCTCATATCAGGAACGACTGGCGGCGTCGGTCGCTTGGCCGCGTTATGCTTGGAGCGCCGATCATTTGTGTGACTGCGTTGGCGGCAAGAAGCAGGCCGATCATGCCTTCAGAAGCCTCCAAGACCCGAGCATAAAAGGGCAACAGTGGCAAAATCAGGCTAAAACCCAGGACGTCGATAAAAACAAAGGCGAAAATAAGCAAGAGGCTTTTCTTTATGGTTGAAACCTTGCTACAAAGCGCGTGTCAATCATTTGTTTGATGGCAAAGGCCAACCGGCTTTGCCACGCCGTCGATTTCCAGATCAAGATGCCCGTACCGTCACCCATATTCAGGATCAAATCATAGTTTTGTGAGGGCACAAACGCTTTCATCGCTTTTTCTTCCAGGCTGGCCAGCAGGTTGTGAAACAGAATGGGTGCTTGCCGGACGGCGTGAACGCCGATTCTTTCGATCGGTCTTCCCTCTATGGCAATGCAATCGCCACCACCAAAAATCTCCAAATGGTCGGGATGCTGTAAACAGTCGTTCACGTAAAGCGCACCATCGGGCGCTGTACTCAGACCGGAGCGGGCAAACAAACGGGATGGCGCGATTCCGGTGGCAATGACCGCGATATCGCACTCGAGTGATGTGCCGGCTATCGACTGCACCTTGTCCGAAGCCATATGGGTGACGTGGAATCGATGCCTGATCTCAACGCCGTGCTGTTCGAGAGAACGTTCGGCGAGGCGCGCGGCTTGAGCTGGAAAAGCCGACAGCAGGCGATCCGCACTGTTGACCAGCGTAATCCGGGCACGCGGCGTCCGTGAGCGCGAGCGCCGACCCTGGACGAGCTGGGTAATATTGGCTGCCAATTCGATGCCTGCCGGTCCGCCGCCAACAACGGTGATCTGTGCTGTGCCGTTGGCATGGAGGTCCAAAATGGCCCTGCGGATTTTTTCCAGATTCTCGATTGGCTTGACGGCAAAGGACATGCATTGGTCGCTCACCGTGCAGTCCAAGGTGATCTGGCTGCCGACATTGAATGAGGCCAGGTCGTAGACAAGCTGTTTGCCGCTTTCAAGTTCGAGCGTGCGCAAATCGGGATCGATGGCAACAACGCGGTCATCGATAAAGGTCCCACCCCGCGACTCGACTAACGCTTTGAGATCAAAGCGCAGTTGATCCGGTTTGTAGATCCGCGAGATCATTCCCGGTCCCATGCCAGAATAGTAAAGGTAGCGACTTGGGGAAACCAGGGTTACCTGTGCATCTTTTTTGACAAAGCGGTGTGCGTATTTGAGCGAATAAAGATGGGCATGACCGCCGCCGACCAGGATGAGTTGTTTTTGTGCAGGCATAGTCTCTTGTCTATGGTATTTTCTTATTCGACTAGCGCGCTCAAGTCAGTTGCTTCGTCGCCCAACACGGTTTTGACATCATCGTACGATATACCGGCCTTGACCAGCGCCTCCATTGGTTTGCGCTCTTGGTCTGGCCTGTTGACGGCCAGCACGCCCACGATCTTGGTCTGGTACAAGTAGTAAAACGCAAAGCTACCACTGTCGAGTGTGCCGCGCAGGATCGTTTGATCCCAATTGGCCAGATCGCCCCACGCCTCAAAGCTCAAGTCGAACAGGTCGGAGAAAAAGTAGGGCAGTGTGCGGTAAGGCTTGCTCTCGCCGGCCATGTTACGCCCGGCTCGGAATCCCTGCTGCCGGGCGACATCCCAGTGTTCGACGTGCAGTCGCTTGCCAAAGGTTGGATCGGGCCAGGCGGCAATGTCGCCCGCTGCATAGATGTCAGGATCACTCGTCAGCAGTTGCTCGTTGACGAGGACGGCGCCCAATTCACCCATCTCCAGACCCGCATCGCGAGCCAGATCGGCATTGAGCCGGATGCCGACGCCCATCACAACCATACCAACGTCTAGTGTTTCGCCGTTGTCGAGCACGGCTCTTTCGACGCGAGCGTCTCCTTCGAGGCGCACGGGTTTGGTGCCGGTGAGGATGCGCACCCCATGCGCGTCGTACTTGAAGTGCAAATGGTGGCTCAAGGCTTCGGGTACGACCCGTTCGAGCAGCCGCGACTCGGGAAAGACCATGGTGACCTGCGCACCAAGCTGAGCCAGCGAAGCAGCCACCTCGGAGCCAATGAAACTGCCTCCCAGGACCAGCGCACGTTGGCCGCCATGTGCTGCACGGCGAATCGCATCAGAATCCTCGATCGTGCGCAGTGTCAAAACCCCTTCCAGGTCCGCGCCTGGAATTGGCAAACGCCACGCACGACTGCCGGTTGCCAGCAGCAGTCTTTCATAACCGAGCACCTGTCCCTTTGCAAGGGTCACGGTGTGCGCCTGCGGGTCGATTTTTGTTGCCCATGCGCCGCCGATAAACTGGATCTGGTTGTCGGTATAGTACTGCTCGTTTTTGACATAGACGTGATCCAGGCCTTCCTTGCCGGTGAGATAGCCTTTGGAGAGTGGTGGGCGTTCGTAGGGCAGGTGATTCTCGCCCGAAATCAGGGCAATGCTGCCCTCTGCGTCTACCTTGCGGATTCCCTGGCAGGCCCTGCCGCCGGCAAGCCCGCCGCCAATAATGACATATTCAAACTTGTCCATCGTATTCCTTTCTTTGAACAAACATAGCGTGGCTGGTTATCGACGATAAGATCCGCGCACGGAGGTTCATGGTGATGATTTTATGCTCGATGGCCAATCCCAACGCCGTACTAGACACTGTAGGTTAGTCGCGCGATATCCATTGCCCGCTCGAGGGCAAACGACGTGTAGGCCGGTTCGGTCTCTCTGCTCCAGTACGCAAAATGGAGATAGTTGAGCACCTCGCACCATCGCAACGCTTCCGGGTCGTAGGGTGAACGTCGTTTGTACCCATCCAGGATCGCCTGCCGCTCTGCTTCTGTTCTCAAAAAACGTGACCGCGCTCGCAGTGCCCAGGCGAGATCGTATTCTCGCCACCCATAGCCGGCAAATTCCCAATCGATCACGCCCGAGATGGCCTCTCCATCCAAGAGCACGCTTGCGGTATTGAAATCTCCGTGGACGAACACCTGTCCTGGAGAGATGTCGTCGTTGGCCTGAATCCACGAGACGAGCCGTCTGAACCGTTTGTCCTGCATCCTTTGTTCCCCGATGAAACCGTACAACCGGGGGCGTTTTTGCGGCGGCCAGACGATGGCCAGATTGTGGATCTGGGCCAGGCATTCGCCGTAGGCCGCGAGGCAGGAAAGGGCTTGCTCTATGTGGTATGGCCCGCGTCGCGGATCGATCGCATCCCAAATCATGGCGCCGGGCACAGCCTCGACGATCAGGAGATTGTTCTGCTTGCCGCCATACCAGATCACGTTGGGAACGGGAATGCTGCTATTACCGAGTGCGTTGAGGATGGCATATTCGTTGTCCAAGCTCAGGTGCGGGTGTTTGTTGATCTTGATGTAGGCACGGATGGCACGCCCATCGAACGCGCCTCTGCAATAATAGACGTCGTTGGTTTCTCCGATCAAGTTTCTCTCAATAAAGTCGATTCTGAATTGATCTGGCAGACCCAGGTCAGTAATGCGTCTCACCGTTTTCCCCCCAGCGGATCCAGAAATTCCCAATATCGTAGCTGACGTATCAATAAAAAAGAGGCTGCCGGCCGCCAAAGCCGTCCTCGCGAGCCGGCCTACCAGAACTCAACGCCTTTTTGTCCCTGTTCCGGTCATTGTTTTTAACGGGTTTTCCTATTTTTTCGATTGTACCCATTTCTGCCGGGGACAGGGGTGTGGATGAGGTGATAGCATTCGCTCTCGGACGTGTTTAAGGTTGTCGGGACGCTGTTTTCTTGCCTTCATTGTACACGGGTGTCATTGTAAAGTCAAGGTGAGAAATGGCCAAATGGCCAGCGCCGATTGACACCTGACGCGTCTGGATATATACTCTTGCCGATGACGCGGCGCTTGCTGCGTTTTTGTCCCTCTATCTCTACATTGGATCTTTGGTTTCCAACAGGCTTGTATGATGCAAAGGAGAAGAAAATGTCACGGATTCCCATTGCTTTACAGTTGTATTCGGTTCGTCACGACTGCGAACGAGATCTGCCGGCCACGCTCAAGGCGGTGGCCAAGATGGGCTATGAAGGCGTCGAGTTTGCCGGCTATTACGGGCGTTCAGCGCAAGAGCTGCGGGCGATGCTCGATGACCTGGGGCTCAAGGTCGCTGGGACACACATTGGCTTGAGCACGCTGCTGGGGGATCAACTGGCTGAAACAGTAGAATTCAACCGCGTGTTGGGTAACAAATTCCTGATCGTGCCCGGCTTGCCGGAAGAACGACGCAATTCGCGCCAGGCGTGGCAAGAGACAGCCAAGATATTTAACGAGATCGCTGCCAAACTGGCCCAAGAAGGCATGTACACTGGCTATCACAACCACGCCGTCGAGTTTACGCCGATGGACGGCGAGCTGCCCTGGGATACCTTTTTCGGCAATACGCTCCGGGAGGTGGTGATGCAGATCGACCTGGGCAATGCCCTGCACGGCGGCGGGGATCCGATCCCCTTTCTCTCCCAATATCCAGGCCGTGCGCTGACGGTACACCTCAAGGCGTATTCTTCGACCAACGACAAGGCGCTGATCGGTGAAGATGATGTGCCCTGGGAGGAGGTCTTTCAGGTGTGCGAGACGAGCGGCAACACCGAGTGGTACATCGTCGAGCAGGAGAGTTATGCTTTTCCGCCGCTCGAGTGTGTGGATCGCTGTTTGCAGGCGCTAAAGGCTATGGGCAAATAGGTCGACATTCGTCAAACGTCATTCGTCAGGCATTGTGTCTGACATTGACGAGTGACGCCTGCCGCCTGACGTATCACGGATGACGTCTTGAATATCAGATCGGAGTTATGACGATGGACATCATTTGCTTGGGCGAACTGCTCGTCGACATGTTCCCGGCCGAACTGGGACGGCCCCTGGCCGAGGTGTCGGCTTTTCGGCCCAAGCCGGGCGGCGCGCCGGCCAACGTGGCTGTGGCTGCCCGGCGCCTGGGCAAGACGAGCGCTTTTATCGGCAAAGTCGGTGACGACGCGTTCGGCCACCATTTGGCCGGCGTGCTAGAGACGGAAGGCGTTGACGTGAGCGGCATGCGTTACGATGAGCAAGCACGCACGGCGATGGCCTTTATCGCTATGCCGGATGAAAACAACTATGATATCCTCTTTTACCGCAACCCCGGGGCCGATATGCGCCTGCGTGCGGATGAATTGGATGCAGGATTGCTGGGCCAGACCAAGGTGTTTCACTTTGGCTCGATCAGCTTGATCCAGGAACCGAGCCGTAGCGCAACGCTCAAGGCGGTCGAGCTCGCGCGCCGGGCGGGTGCTTTGATCTCGTTCGACGTCAACTATCGACCCGATCTGTGGAGCCGGGAAGCGGCTTACGAACGGGTAGTGGACACGCTGCCGCTGGTTGACCTGGTCAAGATCAACGAGATCGAAGCAGACATTCTCGGGGATGGGGGTGACGTCGCGTCGGTGGGGCATGCCTTGCTAGAGCAAGGCCCTCGACTATGCGTCGTTACTCTGGGTCCAGAGGGCAGCTATTTTTATATCGCCGAGGGAGGCGATCATATGCCGGCCTTCAAGGTCGATACGGTGGATGCCACCGGTTGTGGTGATGCGTTTATCGCCGCACTGCTCTGCCAATTGGTATCCCCACTCCCCGGCCCTCTCCCCAACAGGGAGAGGGAGAAGCTTAGCTGGCGCGATCACCTCACGGTTGAGCGGCTGCGCAACGTTTTGCGCTACGCCAGTGCGGCTGGCGCCTTGACCTCACTGACGCAAGGCGTGATCCCGGCGCTGCCGACTGCAGCGGAGGTGGAGGCTTTTTTGACAGGAAAAGGTGAGACGTGATGCGTGACATGTGATGCGTCAGGCATCGGCGTGTGTTTGGGTATCGGAAGCGATTGTGAGCAAACATTGTTTTGGTGTTCTGGGGGAGACGACGCGTTTGGATGGGCAACCCTTTTTGGTCAGAGGGCTGCGCTGTTCGAACGCGTTGGTCTCGGAGGCAG
>JAFGJF010000562.1 GCA_016929205.1 Anaerolineae bacterium | reverse complement strand
TTGTCACTCATAGTATGCTCCTTGCTCTGTGGTAGGAGCTAGAGCATACTATGAGTCAACATTTTTGAAAAGTGTCCGGTAGTGAATTATAGCATGGCTTTCGTATTTGGCAAAATATGCCCATTTACGAAGGCCTTTTGCGTTTTGGCTGCTTGATGAGCGCCGAGGGCTTTGCCTTCGGCGCTCTTTTTGTTTTCCAAGCCTATTCATCCACGAGGAGATTGCTTATGAATTCCGGCAATGCCACAGATGGTACTCAACGAACGCCATCCATCCCAAAGCTGTATGCACCTGTCGAGATCGCTGAGATGCTTAGCGTCAGCTTGCGGACGGTCCGCAAGTGGATTAGTGATGGCCAACTGGCCCATACCCGTTTGAGTGCGAGTGAGCGCTTGATCCGCGTCCGCGAGGAGGACCTGGTCGCTTTTCTCAACCGCAGCTATCAACCTGTGCAGATCACACCTCGTGAACGGGAAGACAGCATAGAAAGCATCCGATGACGGAAATCGGCAGGACATTAGCCGAGAGAACCGTCAACGAGATGGATCGTTTGCCGATCTGGCAGTGATCGGCTGCGATTGCGAAACTACTCGATATGAAACGGATGAAAGATGACAAGGTCCGGGGATAAGCCCAGTCCCGGCACACTTTAACAACAGAGCGACCCGGTTTGTGTTTCAGTCCGCACTGTAGTATAATAGGAGAAAAGGAAATTCCTTTTTATGGAGGTGCGGAATGGAACAACTGGTCAAAGTCACACGAGGGGGACAGATCACGATCCCTGCCGATATGCGCCGCCAGGCCGGCATCGAAATCGGCGACTATGTGGAGGTGCGGATGGAAGAAGGTCACCTGATGCTCCTGCCCAAGCAGCTGATCGACAAGGATCAGACCTGGTTCTGGACCGAAGAGTGGCAGGCTGCTGAACGCGAAGCGGAGGACGATCTGCGTGCCGGACAGGTGAAAGCGTTTGACACCCTGGACGCATTAATCGCCGATCTGGACGCCGACGAAGTGGAAGACTGATATGCAGTTTGTTCGCACCAACCACTTCCAACGTGCCTATCGCAAGCTGGATGAACGCTATCGAGAACTGGTCAAGAAGGCACTGGCCCAGTTCTCGACAGACCGCACCCACCCCGGCCTGCGCATCAAGCGCATCCAGGGCACGGACGGGATCTGGGAAATGCGCGCCGGGCGGGACATCCGCATCACCTTCGCGTTCCGGGAAAGTGAAGACGGCACAAGTGTCGTCGTGCTACGCAACGTAGGCCATCACGATCCTACCCTCAAGAGTCCTTGATCTGAACAACGCTTGCCCCAAACCGGGTCGCTCTGAACGAGCGGCCCGGTTTTTTTGTTTTGGGTAGAGCCAGGCAAACAACCTGGACCTTCCAGACCGCCCGCGAAAACAGTGACGGAAGGGAATAGCGTCAATGCATAGGAGCGTGGCGTCACACCAACGTTCTACAACCTGCCTTTCTGTTGGTTGGCAAGTCAGGCAAATCTGCTCACACAAGACGCGGGCATGCCAAGCGATGCGCTAAACCAGAAACAACCAGGAGAACACGATGACCAACAGCACCCAGACAGACCCCGCCGAAAAGCCCAAGCGCCGTGGGCTGAACGCCATCGCCATCTGGACCGCGGTCATACTGACCTTGTGCATCGCCGCATCACTCGTTGGCCTGGTCATCCTCGACCGCACCACTGCGCCGTGGGCGAAGGAGGCCGAACTGCGCAGTATCCGCGTCCAGGGTCAGATCGAGCGCGAGCGGGCAGTGACGCAGGCCCGACTGACCGGCGCGGTCGCCTGGCAGTGGACGCTTAACATACTGCAGGTCGGCGTACCGCTCACGACCACCGCGCTCCTGGCCTGGATCGTCGTTCGCCGCTTCTCCATCGTCCACGCCGACGATGCCGGCGGCTATCCTCTGTTTTGGCTGCCGCGCATCGAGATGCACGTCCCGCGCCGTTACAGCGACGAGACCGGCAAAACGCGCTGGCTGCCACTACTCGCCTTCCGTGCCAGGTTGATCGACCCCAACCGCAATCCGGCGATGGGTGTCGAGTTGGGCAACGACGTCCGGTTCATCCAGGCAGAGACAGTCAGCGATCCGCAGATGCAGATCACGACTCAGGCGCAGGTTGTCCAAGCCGAACGGGCCAGGGCAGCGAGCACAATGATGGTCGCCGGCGGCGGACGCAGCCAACTGGGTGGCAACGCGCCCATCGTCGTCTACCCGCGCGCGCTGCCTACCCCGGCACGGCTGCCCGTCGACAGCGCACAAATGGAACAGGTCATCAACGACCAAGCGCACATTGTTGAGGCAAATTGACGAGGATTCTATGAACACCATCCTTCCCGCCCAATTTATGACTGCAAACACGCCACTGCAACCTATCACGAACCAGGAACACACTCTGATCACCGGTCTGGCCGAACAATGCCAGAAGGTGCTCGGCGAGCACGGCCTGGGTCGGGTGATGATGGATGGCGGCATCCTACCGCCTCGCTTCGAGACGATGGGACTCAGTGGTGACGGCCGCGTGGGGGTGATCAAGCTCGATGTCAGCCCGGCCAGTCTGCCGGGCAAAGGGTCCGTGGCCAAAGCTACCAGTAAGCCGGTACTCAGCGACCTGTCCGGTCGTACCGGATACCCCTGGATTGGCGTCAACCACACCGGCGTCACCTATGTGATCTGGCTGGAGCAGACAAAGCACCAACCGATGCCCAATACGGTCACACTGAATTGGACAGCCCGCCCAAAGGATGAGTCTTATCCCATCGCCCTGGGTGTCGACCAGATGGGACATCACCGCTGGATGTCGCTGCACGACACCGTTCACATCCTGGTCGGTGGCGAGTCTCGCAGCGGCAAGTCCACCTGGGCGCACGCGACCCTTGCCGGTCTGCTGCCTTTCTACTCGCCGGACGAACTACACCTGGCTCTGCTTGATGCCAAAGGTGTCGAGTTTCTGATGTGGCGGGACATTCCACACCTGGTCGCGCCTATCGCCGACGAGCCGCCGCAGGCCGATGCACTGCTGGCCTCGATTGCCGTCGAGATGGACCGCCGCAAGACGCTGTTCACCGAAGTCATGGCACGCAATCTGGAGGGGTACAACCAGGCAGCCAAGATGGTGGGGCGGCCAACGCTGCCTTTGTTCCTGGTGGTGATGGATGAACTGACCGACTTTATCGTCCAGCGCCCCGACCTCGGCAAGAGCTTTACGCGCAGCCTGACCCGCCTGGCGAGCAAAGGCGCGGCTTTTGGCATCATCCTGATCATCCTGACCCAGAATCCAAAGGCCAAGATCATCGACACCTTGATCCGGGGGAACATGAGCACCCGCATCGCTTTCCGGGTGGCCAGCCCGGTGCACTCCAGGACCATCCTGGGGCAGAATGTCAATGGGCATGGAGCGCACCAGCTTCCGCGCACGCACCGCGGTCGGATGATGGCCCGTCTGGATGGCGCACTGACCGAGATGCAAGGCTACTATGTCTCGGACGAGATGGTCCGCAAGGTGGTGGCCGGCATCCAGGACCAGAACTGGCCACGCGCTGCCCAACTCAAGATCATCGATCCGGGAGTGTATGCCGCCGAAGCGGAGGCCGTCGAGCGCGGTATGGATGACGCTGAAATGTACCTGGGCGAGACGGATGATGATTTCAAGTTGGAGGATGCTCTGGAACTGTCTGAGAATGAGTGGGCCGCGCTTCGCGTGGCGATGGAGGAGATGGATGGCGCGTTGGCGGTCAATCCGCTATTTGAGACAACACGACAAAGAGGGGTGGATATTTCGCAAGGGACATTGCGCTCTTTGCTGTCCAGATTGGAGAGCCAGGGCTGGATCGAATCGCCGCGGTCCGTAACAGCCCCTCGCCGCTGCACAAATGCCTTGATCGAACAAATAGTCACACACAACACGAGACAAGCACACTGATTTCAGTCGTGTGTTGGCTCGACACGCGACACATAACACACAACACACAGTGCAGGCCAAGAATACCAAGAAGGGGAGAATTCAAAATGCTCAGGATCACAACTCGTACACAGGCACAACACACCAAAGCGCGGCAGTTTGTCCTGATCCGCAATGGTCAGCCGGTCGTCTACGACATCCACGACTCGTGCATCGTCTTGCGACGGCGTGGCGGGGTGTGGGTCAAGTACATGATAGGCATCCTACCGAGCGGCACGCGCTTTGAGGCCAGTTACGGGCACGCCACTGCCATCGAGGTGCGTCGTTGGCAACAAGACAACGGCATCGGCCCGGTGCAGCGATGCGCCCTGCGCACCCTGCACGCCCTGGTGGATCGTCTGGCCGAGACGGTTGGCCTCAACGCCGCACTGAGCCTGTTCACGCGGGCAATTTCGACAGCGGAGGCGATAGCCTGATGAATCCAATCCGCAAACGCTTGACCAAATGGGGCCTACTGCCCATCACACCCGACGACCTGGCCGCACTACTCGACCAGGCACAAGACAAAGCACTGCCTCAGGCCAAACGGTTTGCCGCCCTGATCGAATACGCACTGTTCGCCCAAACCCCGGAGCGGGTGGACGGACTTTTGGACACGCTGTATCAAATGGTAAGACACGGAGGACCACAATGTACATGAACAAGACCATTACAGTCATCGTCATCACTGCCTTGCTGCTGGTTGGCTGCATCCTGGTCGCCTCGGCCGGCACCATCGGATCGCAGCGCGTCCAGGTTCGCCAGGCCGAGATCGCAGCCACCACCGACGCCAGGCGTGTCGAGGTTGCGTCTACAATGGAGGCTGAAAAGGCCAGAGCAGCCCAGATCCGCGAGACCTACGAGGGACAAGCCGAGGTCATCGGCGCACAGGCCGATGCCTACGTGCAGAAACACGGCATCGACATGGCCTTTTACGCACTTGAAAAGAGCGAAGATCGCCAGGATGAAATGCTCTACTTTGTTTTGAACGGCGAGAGCAGGCAGAAAACCGAGATTCGCACTGCCACCGTGGTCATCTGGTCGTTCGCCGGGATCGTGGTCGTGTTCGTCGGCGCGATCGTCGTGTCCGCCAACTGGGCGCAGATCGTCGGTATCTTTGTCGCGCTGCGCGAACTGGC
>JAFGJF010000561.1 GCA_016929205.1 Anaerolineae bacterium | reverse complement strand
TCGTCCATGTGAATGATCTCGCCCGGGGCGACGTCCATGCTGCCCACCGATACCGGCACATTGATCGCATAGATGGCCATCGAGCCATGTCCCGGGGTGATGCCGCTGAGCAAATACTGAAAGCCCATGGGGCGGATCTCGTCGATGTCGCGCGACGGGCCGTTCGAGATCGCGCCCACGCAGCCCACAGCTTTCATCGCCGAGGTCATGTTGCCGCCCGAGAGCCCAACTTTGCCGGCCAGTTCGGGCGGGAATTTCTGTTGAAAGACAAAAATGGTCGGCTTGGGCGAAGCGTCCAGGGCATCGACCACGTCCATAAAGGACAACCGTGAGTAGTTGGGGTCGGGCAGGCCGTAGACGCAGGTCACGGCATAGCCGACGAGTGGTCCCATCTCGGGATACATGCACTTGATCGTCTGGTCGGTGTACCAGTTCTCGGTCCAGGGGTTGTACAGGCCCAGGCAGAGCGGGTTGGTGGGATAGGTGGCGACGACGTTGGTGATCGACGGGGTGTCGAATTCACGGAGAGCATCTAGCATTTCTTGGGTGATCATTGACATTGGGTATACTCCTTGTCTATTTGTGATAAAAAATGAAATGTAATGCGTGAAACGTATTGCATATTGCGTACTGCGTATTGCGTCAAATGTTAAAAGTAGAGGGATGGATGACGGCTGACGTTCTATGGCGCGTGTGCTTGGACAAAGTCCATGTCTAGCGTGACGCCCAGGCCCGGCCGGTCGGGAATGGGCAGGTAGCCGTTTTGCAGGACAAATTTCTCGTGCGTGATGCCATCGCGCAGCGGGTTGGGCGAGCAATCGGTTTCAAAGAACGGTTCGGCCGGAAAACGGCGCTCTGGAAAGTGGGGCAGGGCGGCAAAGAACTGGAGCGACGCTGCCAGCCCGATGTTGCTGCCCCATACGTGGGGGATCACCGGCAGGTTGGCGGCGCTGGCCATAGCCACGATCTTGGACATCTCACTGAATCCGCCGGTCGCACAGAGGTCGGGCTGCAAGATGTCCATGGCGCGGCGTTCGATCAGGGCACGAAAGCCGTAGCGGGTGTACTCACACTCGCCGCCGGCGATGGGGATGGTGGTGTGGCGCTTGATCTCGAGGTAGCCGTCCACATCTTCGGGCGGAACCGGTTCCTCGAACCAGGTGATGTCGTAGGGCTCGATCTGTCTGGCCAGGCGGATCGCCTCGGTGGCGTTGTAGGCGTGGTTGGCGTCAACCATCAAGGCGATGTCGCCGCCAATCGCCTCGCGGATCGCGCGCACGTATTCGACGTCCCGGGCGATGTCGTAGCCGATCTTGAGTTTCATTCCGGTCAAGCCGGCCGCTTTGTAGCCCAGCGCTTCTTCGACCAGGGCGTCGGTGACGCTGGGCACATTTTGAGGCTCGTACAGGCCGGTGGCGTAGGCACGCGCGCGGGTGCGATACGCGCCGCCAAGCAGTTTGTAGATCGGCAATCCCAGCGCCTTGCCTTTGATATCCCACAAGGCGATGTCGATCGCGCTGATCGCGGAAATGGTGACCCCTTTTTGCCCCTGGTCGCGCGTCCAGTTGTAGAGGTGGCTCCAGATCACGTCGCTGTCAAAGGGATCGCGCCCTACCAGCAGCGGGCCCATCGCCTCGTCGATGATCTGGGCGACGATGGATGATGGCCCGCCAAAGTAAAAGGCCTCGCCCAGCCCCTGGATGCCCTCGTCGGTGTCGACGACACAGATCGCCGTCTGCCGGCGGTCGGCGACGCGCTGCGACCAGCCAAAGGCATGGCCCTCTAGTTTGCTGACCAGGACGTAAGTTTTGATCCCGGTGATATTCATTCTTTGTCTCCAGGTGCGTCACGCTGCAAGCGTGACCTACTCTTTTCCGCTCGGGAACGAATTCCGGTTCCAGATCGGCCCATTTTCGGAACGGGCTTTTGTGTTGGGTCATTGTTGCAGCTCAATCATCTGGTGTCCCTGAATCTGGGGCACGGTAAAGGTGACGCGGCCTTTGTCGACGGCAAAGGGCAGCGATTCGTCCTGGGGGACGAGACGCACACTGCGCAGCGATCCCTTTACCTTGACCGATACGGGCACGTCGTACAAGGGCACCACGTCCTCGATCACGTCAAACTGCTCGCAGCGGCGTTCGGGCACATAGTACAGCAGGTGGAGTACGAGGCGATTGTGCTGTTCCTGGCTGTTGAGGGTGGCGATGGTCGCCGTCGGCGCGTCGAGGCGCACCAGTGGTTCGGGCAAAAGCCGTTCCAGGGCGTTGAAAAAGAGCTGCTTGCACCAGCGCGGGGCGCGGGTCTGGTATTGGCTGAAAATGGGGTGGCAGAAATAGATGCTCCGGCCAGTCTGCACCACGGCGGGGCCTACAACCTGGCCCGACGATGGCGTCTGGCCGTGGGAGCAAAAGTGCCTGTACGTGCGGTCAAAATAAGAGGCCACGACGTCGGCCAGGACGATGGCCTCTGTGCCTGCGGTGACGTCCATGCCGCGCATATACATAGCGTGCTCGGTGCGTGGCAGGCCCCGGTCGAATGTTTCGCGGGGTATGATATAGTCGATAAAGTCGTTGGCATGGAATTCACGCCCGCGGACGAGGTTGCCCTGTAAATCGCGGACACCCTCGCCGTTCAAGACCACGCCCAGGTCGAAGGTGAATTCTGTCTGGCCGGCATCCATGCCGGAGGCAAAAGAGGCGATCAAGGCGCCGCCGTCGTCCTGGTAAGTCTTTAGCCGTGCGCCGAGCGTTTCGTCGACGGGGATCTTGTCGGGCAGGATCAAGAGTTTGTAGCGATCGAAATCGCTGTGCGAATCGAGAATGTCAAACTGGTAGCCGCCTTCCTGCAGCATACGTGTAGCACCCATAATTGGTTTAAAATCGATCTGCCCGCGCGAGATCGAAGGATCGAATTCTTCGGGGGTGAGCACGCCAATCTCGGCAACCTGCGTTGCGCCTGCGCACCACGGTTCTTTTTCCGCCACCTGGGCGTAGACCTTGCCGATCAGGTCGTAGGTGTGGGGACAAATGCGCCCGCCGGGCAGCAATTGGTCGCCGACGCAGCACTTGGCGTTCAGGGCAAGCATATGAAAGCACTCGAATTCGAGCGCCGCCTGGTTCTTAAAAGAGTGGAAATCGCCCCACGAGGTTTGAAATTTGCCGGTCATGCCCAAATAGTCG
>JAFGJF010000010.1 GCA_016929205.1 Anaerolineae bacterium | reverse complement strand
TCCCTTGAACGAGATATCACCATCTCGGGTAACCAGGTCCAATACAACCTCCTTTGCATTCTCGACGGTAATGCTGCCATATTTATTGTGCAGCCGCACCGGGCCCTGGCAGCCATCCAGTACGATAGGATCGTCCTTGGTCTCGATCGTGTACGCCGTGGCTTCGACTCTGGTCGCTTGTATTGCACCATACTGGGTGTACAGATCCAGGGTGCCATCCAGCTCGACGTCAGTCACCGTGATATCCTTGTCGTGACCTTTGACCTCGAGCTGTCCGGCGCGCACGTCATTCAGATCGATTTCGACGTATCGGGTCTCAATGGTCAAAGCACCTGCAATGTCCATTTCGTCCAGACTCAGTGTGCCATTGGTGCCGCCAATATCCAGTTCCTGTGCGCTCGCATCACGCACAATGATATCGCCATATTGGTTAGCCAGGGTCATCTTGGCACTCACAGTGACGTCGCCAAGCCTTACAGTGTCATCACGCGTCTCTACGTTCAACGCACCCGCCTGTACGCGCTCCACATCGATCCCGCCATAGCGCGTCTTTAGAACCAGGACATCGCTCACAACCGCGTCCTCCAGGCCCAACGCGCCGTTGTCTCCATCCAGCGCCAATGATTTCGCCGTCACTTGCTGTGCGGTTATCGTGCCATACGAGTTGTGCAATTCCACCGTAGCCTCTTTGCTGCCCGAACGACGGACGACGATCGCATCGTCACGGGTCTTGACGACAATATCGCCGGTCACATCCTCCACGGTTACCGGCCCATAACGGTTAACCAGCGTAACGCCGCCTGTGGAACCCTGAACGCTCACCGGACCATCTCGATTGCCGACGATCACCGTCGTCTGCCTGGGAACCACAACCTCGAACTTGACCTGGTTGGCGCGAGAGCCGATGACAATTCCCACCGAAATCGTATGCTGCTCCGGATCGTGCACCTCAACGCGGAGCACGTTACCTTCCATCGCCATCTCGACTTCAAGCGCTTGCAGCTTGGCCCTGACCTCGCGCTCGTTTTGCCCCCACACCTCTTTGACTGCCTTGACGGCAAATTGATCGCCATCTTGAGCAACGATGTGCACCTCGCCACGTACGTTGCTCAGGTCCAAAGTGGCCGCACGGCCATCGCTGGAAAAACGTTCCTGGATCGTCTCTTCGGCCTGTGTATCGGCCACGTAGAAAAACCGAAAGCGCGGTACAGCAGCGCCGCTCCACACGATGGCCATCATGGCGAAACAAATCAAGATCTCGACCACAACCAGCCCGGCGATCATTCTTCGTTTACGATATTTGCCCAGTGTCATCACAGACTCCTTGCAATAACGTTGGACTGCTTTATGAAATATGACCGCACAATGTCCCAAAAGGTTTCATTTGAAACATTTGTAACGGATCGCCTGTCTTATTATAATAGGAACTCGTAGTCATTGCGGCAGAGTGGAGTAACAAGCGTGAATCAAGACGACCGGGCATTGGTCAGGCAAGCACAACGAGGCGACCAGGACGCCTTTGCGCTGCTGGTCACGCGTCACCAACGCTACGTCTACAATCTCGCTTATCGCCTGCTGCGAGACGATGACGAAGCGCAAGACCTGGCCCAAGAGGCCTTTCTGCGTGCGTGGCGGGGACTGGGCCGTTTCCGGGCGGAAGCCAAATTTACAACCTGGCTTTACCGCATCGTCACCAATTTGTGTTACAACCGTTTGCCCGGCTTGCGCCGCCAACTCTCGGTCATGGACATCGACCATATCGACGCCCAAGCACCGCTTTCGGACGCCGGGCCGCCGGCAGTCTTTGATGCGGCAGAACGGCAAACGTTTTTGCACCAACAGATTGCAGCCTTGCCCGTCAAATACCAGTTGGTTGTCACTCTGTTTTACCTGCAGGATTTGACGTATCAAGAAATCGCTCAGGTGCTCGATCTGCCCGTTGGCACGGTCAAAACCCATCTCTTTCGGGCACGAGAACACTTGAAGCAAGCGATACAGGAAAAAATGCAACCGCAGACCCAATAAGGAGCGTGCGCTATGCAGTGCGATTCAGCGCGAGGAAAATTGCAGCAAGTCCTGGATAACCAACTGCCTGCAGAGGAAATGCAGGCCATTCAGTTACATGTCCAAAACTGCACGATGTGTCGAAACGAACTGGCTCTCTTATGCCAGGTGGATGATGCGCTGGCTACATTTCCCGTGCGCCAAGAACCAGCCGGCTTGACAGCACGCGTGATGGATCACATACGTGCATCGAAAGCCGCTGCCCAACCCACGTCTCGCCTTGTTTTTCCCCTGCCCTGGCAAGACATATTGGTGAGTTTTGGGGGCGCATTGGCCATAACTGCCGTGTTGCTGATCTTTTCGCGACTGGAACAAGGCGCACCACCCATCAAGTTGGCATCCTATGAGGTGTGGCGCATTTGGAATCGAAACCTGGGTCGTCTGTGGCACCTTGCACGAATGGAACCCGCTCTTGCGGCTTGGGGGGTGTCGAGCCTTTGCGCAACCGCCGCCTCAATGGTGGGCATTGTCGTGTCGGTACAGAGATGGCCGAACCGGTGGCCAAAACAGCTTGCCATCTTGACGAAAAAGCGTTAGGCCTTGGCTACTGTACGCTTCGCAACACCTTTGCCGCACTCTCGACCGAGCGGCGATCCGCCGCCTTTAATGACGGGCCGTCGGCCCACGCCTCAAAGGCCGGAAGCAATGAAGCGAACTCGGGCAGCAGTGTTTTTGCCATGCTGCGAATGACGTCACACAATACCCAGGTCGCAGACGCGTTGTTGGGCGGGACGTGGCGCACCAGCAGGTCGCGTACGGGAGCGATCTCTCCTCGTGCGGCAAGGCGAATGGCGAAACTGACCGCGCGTTTCACATCCTGCTCTTCGTCAAACAACAATCGTTCTGCCAATTCCAGGCACCGCCTCGTCAAAGCCGGATGTTTCATCGCCAGGCGGCCTGCGACGGTCACGCCGGCTCGCCGCACCCACTTGTTCTCGTCAAGCAGCCACGGTTCCATTGCCGCCAACCAACGCTCCGGATTTTGGCGCACAATAGGCTCCAACGCCCGCATCGCCAACTGATCCGCATCTTCCCAGGTGATACACGTGCGGCACAAATCCATCGCAAGCGGCACGATGGTCTCCGGATCGCTCAACTCCATGGGCCCCAGAAACGTTACGGTCACCACGCGCCCCTCGCGTCCATACGCCTCCCACAAAAGGCGCGCCAGCGGCACAAAATCGGTGACGCGCTTGCGTGCGACCCTGGCAATCTCTTTGCCGATCGACTGCAAAATGGGAACCGGGATGCCCACCGTTTCTTGCTCTTTTCGCTGCTCGGCCTTGATCACCTCGATGCTCTTGGGTTCGAATTGCAGCCATAATGCTCGCAGCTCATCCGCTGCAACGTGCGGAGAGGCTGGCTCATAGGCCGTTACAATGCGACTGACTTGACCTGCGATGTCATTTGACATTCCTGCCCTCCTCTATCACAAACCCACGTTCCCGCACCGCTTTTTCGTAAACCTGTTCGTCAAGCGCCAACCCAAAACCGGGCAGAGCGGGCACGTTCACCATCCCCTCTACGATCGTGTACGCGGACGCATCCAGCCCGGGAACTGCCGCCTCATCCCACTCGACGCCCTCCAGCTTTTCGATCGCCGCCGCCAGGTGGCACGCCGCATAGTTGCCATACGGCTCGCCATAGTGGTGCGGCCCAGATCGCACCCCGGCCGCGTCGATCTGCGGTCCCAGTTCCACCCACCGGCTGAAACCGGGACGGAACACGTCATACTGCACCACGTCGACGATCCCCTGCATAGCCCAATCGAGCAAATGGCGCGAGGCGTCTCCTTCGCCATCAGCGATGAGCGTGTTCAGCCCTTCAGCCTCCAGCCAGTCTTGCAGATGCCCGTACAACCGTGCGTCTTCGTGAAAGGCTTCCTCGATCCAGTACACATTTGACCCGGCTGTCTCACCCAACACTTGCTTGGCAAGGTTGACGTTATACCCATTGTTGGCGTCGATCATCAGGCGCGCGCCCGGTCCGATCGCCTCTCGCACCGCCTTAATCACGGCGACGTCGCGCCGTGTGCCTGCCGCCAGCGGCATGTGCATGGCCCCGCGCCCGACTTTGAGCTTGAACGCCCGGTGCCCACGATCAAACCCATCCCTGGCCTCTGACGCGATCAAAGCCGCAGCCGCATCGTCGTCTTCCAGGTGCAGATCGTCCATATAGAGCGACGTATCATAGCACGCCACGCGGAATTGCCCCGCCGCGTCCGGCTGCCCGCCCAGCAGCCCGTACACCGGCTTGCCGGCCAACTTGGCTGCCAGGTCATAGAGCGCATAATCGAGCGCGCGAAATCGCTCGCGCACGACGCCATTTTCGTCTACTATCTCGCCGAGTGAGAATCCGATCAAGTCGCTCGCCTGCACGTCCGTGAGCCACGACCAGCCAAATCCGGTGGCGCCATCGTTTGTGGTCAGACGCGCGATCGGCGGGCTGACCTGCTGGCCGTGTTCGCCCAGGCGCGCGTTGCAGCCCGCCTTGCGCGGCCTCATCCCCTCAAGCCTTGCCCACTCGATGCGCACGATCCGTTGGTTATCCATGATTCAATCCTCGTTCAGCTACCAGCACGGCCGCAACGCGCTCGACACGATTCGGGCTGCCAAACGTGCCGTTTTTCTGCTGCCGTGGCTCGAGTTCGGCCAGTATCTCACGAATGATGTCGCGTGCAACCGCCAGATCAAACATGGCCGCAGCTTGCAGAACGGCAAAACGATTCAACCTCGCGAAATGCGCATAGACGAGGTCGAGTGCCCGCGTCGCATACTCACTGCCCCGCAGCGCCGGATGCGCTCCCAGTGCGCGGATGCCGTGCATCGTGCAATTTGGATGGCCGCCCAGATTCCGGCACCAGCCGCCGCTCTCCCGCTGCGCGCCCAGCAGTGCCTTGATCGCTGGCTGCAGCCGCTCATCGTGGGCGTATCCGGCGCGGCACAGTGTTTCGATGAGGTAACTCAGCGGGATCAATCCCCACGCATAGCACGAAGCGGGGCCCGCTCGATCGAGAGTTGATCGACGTTCTCCACGCACCGGAGACTTGGGGCCAAGCAGCGGTTCGTAGGCGCGATAAAAGTTCATTTCCCGCGCCCCGTGCGCCACCATCTCGGCCTGATTTCGCGCTTCGTAGAGGCCAAAAAAACCGCCCAGGTCGCAAGGCGTTCGCAAACCGCCTGGGCGGATCCCGCCGGCCTGCTCATAGCCCGGCTGCGCTTCCAGGACTGAAAAAAGATACGATGCGCCCGCTGCGATCGATATCTCACACTCACTGGCTTGTAGATCGTCCAACAGGTTCAACACGCCGGCCGTTTTGATCGGGCTGCACTCAAAACTACCATCCGCCTGCTGTTCCTCGATCAGCTCTCGTGTCAAGCTGCGCACGACCGCAGCATCTCCCTCGCGAGACAAACCAAGCAGCCGCCGCGCGCGGACGGCAGACAGCCCCTGTTGAGCGTCCAGCCAGGACAAGGGATCGTATCTCAACATAGATCATCCCCAACTTGCACTATCTGCAACCAGCACTCTACACGCCGGCCCTCAAGTTTGCCACCCGGCGCGATTCGACCTCAAACCCGCCAAAGTCAATCGTCGTCCCCGGTCCGACCGGCGACTGCGCGACCAACCCCACCTTGATCTGGTGTGGAACAGGCAGCGTAAAATAGCGTACCATCCGCCAGTTCTGCCCGTCAATCGTGTAATGCAGCGCAAACACGTTGTCCTGGCGCACAACTTGCAGCCATACCGCATCCACGTCGAGGTCAACGCCGTTGGCATCGTCGGACAGGCCGTTCGTCACCACGCTGACCACGGCGTGCGTGCCGAAATCGGTGGCCTCGTAACAGAGCTTGGCCCAATGTGCCTCGTCGTGGCGCACCATCAACGCGCCCGCATCATACGTAGATGTGAACGCCGGACAAACGCGCATGCGCGCCACAAAATCTCCCTCGACTGAAAGCCACAAAAACGGTGCCGAATCGACCACCTGCTGGCCGTTGGGATTGCGAAAATAATCCACCTCGGGCGGCACAAAAACGCGCAGGCTGCCATCCGGCAAAAGCACCCAACGCTCAGGCGCGTTATGCCATGCCAGTCCGCCGAGCGTCTCTGCTGAAACACCTTTCAAAAGATCCATCATCCTCCCTCCGTTTCATCCAAATTTAATCGCGAGCGCGGCACCAGCACCTTATCGGCTTGGGCCTGCTCTCCATACAAGCCCGGCACCTGGATCACAAAATGAAAGTGATCGGGCGAGCTGGAGAGAAAAGTATGTGCCTCACCCGGCTCGACCACCAGCACCTGGTCTTGCTCCAGCGCGATCGTTTCTCTTTCGACGCGCATCACCGCCGTGCCACGCGCCATAAAATAGATCTCGGTCATCTGCCGGTGGACGTGTGGCTCATCCACACCCTGGTTGGCATAACCCAGCGAAATACCCAGATCTGAATCCCACGGGCCGCAATACCACCCCTTGGCCCGTATCTTGTCTGCCGTTTCAAGTCGCATGCCGCTTAATGTCCTTCTGCTAGCCCCGCAACCTGATTATACCCTACAACGGCGCCGTTGTACAATGATCTGAAACACAACCGCTTGACAAAAAATGCCAACTGTGGTAAATTTCTTCTAAACCGAAATATTCGTGACCAAATATTTCCCTTTCGAAACATTCGCAACCGAAAGACGAGAGGACGCGATGGAGAAAACTGACCAAGAAGCACTGTATACGGCGACGATCAACAAATTCCTCACCATGTATCGCCACCTGCGGCAGTACAGCCGGCAAATGCAGCAAGAGGGAGTCAGCGGTCGCAAAATTGCCGCCTTGCGACACCTGCGCCAGGCCGGCCCGTTGACGATCGGGCAGCTCAGCGACTATCTGTATATCAGTGACAGCAGCACCTCGGAACTGATCGCCCACCTGCAGAAAAAGGGTTTGGTCACCCGCACCCGTTCGGCATCGGATAACCGTGTCGTCATCGTCGACCTGACCGACGCAGGACGCGAGTTCATTGACAATGCGCAGTTGGGTGGCGTGTCTTTACTGCGTGAGACATTGAGGACGCTGCCACAAGAACGGCTGGCACTCATCAATGAAGCCATCACAGAGATTATGCGCCTTTTGGAGATCAAAAATGGCTACTGATACGAGAACGACTGCTCAAACAAAGCGAACCGCCAAGACATCTGGCAGCATCAGCTTGGCCACCCTTCCATTGCGCCGTCCTGGCAGCACAAAAATATTGTTGCGCTGTCTCGGCTATCTGCGTCCTTATTGGCCCCATATTGTAGGTGCTTATGTGCTCTTGCTGGCCAATAACGGCATTTCACTGTACATGCCACAAATCATCCGCACGATGGTTGACGATGGCATTAGCGGTGGCAATCTGTCTACCATACAATTGGGAACACTGTGGCTCCTGGCATTGACGCTCGTGCGCGGAGTATGCACGTTCCTCTTTGGCCGCTGGACCGAGGTTGCCTCGCAAAGCGTCGCTTACGACATGCGCAATGCCCTTCATCAAAAACTGCAATCACTGTCCTTCAGCTATCATGACCAGTCGGAAACAGGACAATTACTCGCGCGGGCGATCAATGACGTGGATCGAGTACGCTTTCTCACCGGGCGCGCCGTCCTGCGCCTGGTCGAAATCACAACGCTGATCATTGGCATTGCCTACACAATGATTGCAATGAACCTTCAACTGGCTCTGCTGACCCTGACCATCGTTCCTTTTTTGGCATATGGGGCGTGGGATTTCGGCAGGCGATTCCGCCCGTTATCACGAACCGTCCAGCAGAAAATGGCCGATCTCACCGCACGAGTGGAACAAAACCTGCGCGGCGCGCGGGTGGTAAAAGCCTTTGCCCAGGAACAGGCCGAGATCGAACGGTTCACAGACGAAAACAACCAGGTACTTGGCATCAACCTCTATTCGGCACGAATGCGATCGACCTATCTTCCGCTGCTTCAGCTCTTTGCCGGTGCGGGTACAATCTTGATTATCCTGTTCGGCGGGCGGCTGGTGATCGGCGACACCCTGACGATCGGTGAACTGGTGGCGTTTATCACTTACGCCGGCCAATTGCTGGGCCCGGTGCGGCGGCTGGGCTGGATCATCGCCGCTATCGCCCAGGCGACTGCCTCAGGGGAACGCGTATTCGAAATTCTGGATGCCCAGTCTGAGGTTGAAGACCTGCCCGATGCCAAACCGCTTGAAAACATTCAAGGCCACGTTCGTTTCAAAAACGTCTCCTTTGCCTACTTTGGACGGCACCGGGTGCTCGATGACATCAGCTTTGAGGCCTATCCCGGCCAGATCATCGCCCTGCTCGGCGCGACCGGTTCGGGCAAAAGCTCGATCATCAGCCTGATCCCCCGTTTTTATGACGCTACAGAGGGGCAAATATGTATTGATGGGCAGCATATTCGTCATGTGACCCTGAATTCGCTACGCGAAAGCATCGGTATCGTGTTGCAGGACACCACACTTTTTGCCAGTACCATCTATGAAAACATTGCCTTTGGTCGCCCCGACGCGAGCCGAGATCAAGTCTACGCTGCAGCCCAGGCGGCCTCAGCACACGACTTTATCATGAGCTTGCCACAGCAATACGAGACTGAAGTTGGTGAGCGCGGCGTGACCCTTTCCGGTGGGCAGAAACAGCGCGTCGCGATCGCCCGTGCGATTCTCAAGAATCCACGCATCCTGATTCTGGACGATGCGACCTCCAGCGTCGACACCGAGACCGAGGCTCTGATCCAGTCAGCGCTAGCCAAGCTGATGGAACAACGCACCTCTTTCGTCATTGCCCAACGGTTGAGCACCGTTCGCCAGGCCGATCAGGTCTTGGTGCTGGACAAAGGACGTATTGCCGCACGTGGCGTTCGAACGGCAGAACAAACCGCCCACGAGCAGCTGCTGCGCACCAGCGAAATCTATGCCGATATCTATCACCGCCAGCTGAGGCCGCAGGAAACGGCTGCCGCCGTGCTTCAACCCGTATGAAAGGACCAACCCTATGATTAACCTTGGTGGTAGCGCCATGAACCGCGGACCGGGCGGTATGCTGCGAAGCATGGGAGAAAAGGAACAAACCGGGCGTATCAGCGGCAGTGTGATCCTGAGATTGCTTTCCTTCGTCAAACCCTACTGGAAGCAAATGACTTTGGCTGCATTGCTTATGCTGGTCTCCTCCGGCGCGGACTTGCTCGCCCCTTACCTGACCAAAGTTGCCATCGATGAAAACATTGCCAACAAAGATGGGCAAGGACTGCTTGTCACCAGCATTTGGCTGATCGCGACCTTGAGCGCCGTCTATCTGTCCTCGGCAGTGCAGAGCTATGTGCTCTCGTGGATCGGGCAGCGCGTTCTCACCACCTTGCGCAATCGGCTCTTCCGGCACCTGCAGGATCTCTCCGTGCCCTATCACGACACACATATCGTGGGTGTAACCATCTCTCGTGTGTTCAGCGATGTGGGCGTGATCAACGAGCTGCTGTCACAAGGTCTGATCAGCCTGCTCGGTGACGGGATTACGTTGATTGGTACCATTGTCGTTATGATCAGTATGGAACCGCGTCTGGCGCTGTTGACGTTTAGCGTCCTGCCGCTGATGGTCCTGGCAACGACCTGGTTTAGCAGCCGTGCGCGCGTCGCTTTTCGACAAACGCGAGAAAAAGTGGCCGCCGTGATCGGCGACCTGGCCGAAAACATCAGTGGGATGCGCGTCATCCAGGCGTTTGCCCAAGAAGCAAACACCCAGGAACGGTTCGAAGAGATTAACCGCGCCAACCGCGATACCAATATCAGCGCAATGTCATTGTCGTTCATTTTTTTACCCATCGTCGACATCTTGAGCATCGCTGCAACCTGCATTGTACTTTGGGTAGGCGGTACGATGGTCGCCCGAGGAACCTTGACCATTGGCGTGGTAGCCGCTTTTCTAACCTACGTAGGCCGTTTCTTTAACCCGATCCGCGACCTGAGCCAGCTCTACACCACACTCCAGGCAGCGACGGCTGGTGGCGAGCGCGTCCTGGAACTGCTCGACACCGAATCGGCCGTGCAAGATCGGCCGGAAGCCCTGGACATGCCCACCATCACCGGGCGCATCGAATTCAATGATGTGTCGTTCCAATATACAGAGGAAAAAGAAGTGCTGCACCAGATCAACCTGACCATCGAGCCGGGCGAGACGATTGCCCTGGTTGGCCCGACCGGTGCGGGAAAAACCACGATCGCCAACCTTGCAGCGCGCTTTTATGAGGTCACCGCCGGCGTGGTCAAGATCGACGATTACGATATCCGCGACATCACCCAACAAAGCCTTCACCGCCAGATGGGACTGGTGCCCCAAGACCCCTTCCTCTTCCCGGGCACAATTGCCGACAACATCCGCTTTGGCAGCCCGCTTTCCGGCGACCAGCACGTCTTTGAAGCAGCCAGGCAAGCCAATGCAGATGGCTTTATCCGCAACCTGCCCGATGAATACGACACCAAGATCCTCGAAGGAGGCGTCAACCTCTCGGTTGGCCAAAGGCAGCTCATCTGTATCGCCCGCGCCCTGCTCGTCGATCCCCGGCTGTTGATTATGGATGAGGCGACGTCGAGTGTGGACACGATGACCGAGGCTTTGATCCAGGACGCGCTCGACCGGCTGCTCAGCGGGCGCACGGCTATCGTCATCGCCCACCGGCTGAGCACCGTCCGCAATGCCGACCGTATTTACGTCATTGACGACGGCAAGATTGTCGAGCAAGGGACTCACGAAGCGCTGGTCCAGGAAGGCGGCTTGTACAGCGACCTGTACGAACGGCAATTCGTGGCCTGGGAAGAAGAAGCACAAGGCAGCGCATAACAAGAGGTAAAAATATGAGCTTCACAACCATTCCACAAACCGATCTCAATCCCTATACCATTTGTTTTGGCACGTCGAACCTGGGCGCGACCATCGACACCAAGACGTCATTCGCCATGCTCGACGCGTATGCGGATGCCGGCGGAAACATGATCGACACCGCGATCGTTTATTCCAACTGGATCCCGGGTACAAACAGCACCAGCGAAAAGACGCTGGGACAGTGGATCAAAGCGCGGGGAAATCGAGAGCGGATGATCGTTGCCACCAAAGGCGGGCATCCTTACCTGGATACTATGCACATCCCCCGCCTATCGCCGCAAGAAATTGTAGAGGACCTGCACGCCAGCCTGGAACACCTTCAGACAGACTATATCGACCTGTACTACCTTCACCGCGACGATCCGACGCGTCCCGTCCAGGAAATCGTCGACACGCTGAATCAACAGATCAGGACAGGCCAGGTGCGTTATATCGCCTGCTCAAACTGGCGTGCGGAACGGATACGAGCGGCCAACGACTATGCTCGTGCACACGGACTGCACGGGTTCGTCGCCAACCAGATGTTGTGGAATCTCGCGCCAGTAGATCCGGACAAAATCGCAGACAAGACGATGGCGGCGATGACGGATGATCTGTATACCTACCATCGCCAAACGGGTCTGGCAGCCATCCCCTATTCTTCACAAGCCAACGGGTTGTTTCAAAAACTGGCTCAAGCAGGCACGCTCGATCAGACGCGGTCCGGCGCGGTGAGAATGGTCGATCTCGATGAAACAAGACGACGTCTGGAGCGCATCCAGCACGTACAGAGCCAGACCGCGCTGTCGATCACCCAGATCGTGCTCGCCTACTTGATCTCGCAGCCCTTTCCAACCATTCCCGTCGTTGGCTGCCGGACACCAGAACAACTTGCCGACAGCTTGCAGGCCGCCGACGTCCGGCTCACGCCTGTCCAAATCGCCTACCTCGAACACGGCCACTAGCCCGGCGGTTCCTTTTCCTTATTGATCCCGCGCCGGCAAATTCAAAATCTGGCCTTCATGGATCATGTTTGGATCGCCGATCTGCGGGTTTGCGGCGAGCAGGGCTTCGGGGTCGACGCCAGTACGCAGCGCGATCAAGTTGATATACTCACAATACGCCACCACATACGTATCGCCGCGATCCTCGCCGCGCGGTGGATCGGCCGGACACGTGCCAGAGGAGACCTCACCGGCACCGGCCTGGCCGGCGTCAGCTTGTTCAGCATCATCTTGATCCGTATCGGAATCCGCTGCTACAGCCTGAATGACACGAATGCTCACCGGCGGGCTCAAGCTGGCCAGATTCTGAGCCGTTTGCACCGCCAGGACGTGCGCGCCCGCGCCGATCTCGTACTCGAATGTCCACGTGCCATCCGCTTGAACGATCGCCGTGTTCACAAACTTGCCATTGTCAATGATCTCGACGCTGCTTCCCGCGATGCCAACGCCGCTCAATACAATCGTGCCACTCGATATCTCTGCCCCCTCAAGCGGAAAAGTCAGCACAGGACCGGTGATGTCAACCAACGGCTGTGTGTAATTTGCAACACCTGATTCGCCAACGGCGTGACCTTGCTCATCGATCGCCCGAGCATACAACACGTACTCGCCCGGCTCTAATTGCGCTGCAAAAGACCATTGCCCGTTCTCGCCGACAACGACCGTGTCCAGGACCTGTTCGTTGGCGACAATTTCAATCTGCGATCCGGGCGTTCCGGTACCCGAAATCGTCAATACGCCTTCGTCCGATCTCAAGATCAGAGTTGGCGCGGCGATAGCCGGTTTGCCCGTGATCTCGACGGTCACCGCCTCCGACGTGGCCAAGACGCGGTCATTGTTGTCACTCATCTGCACGACCAGATCGCTCGTACCCGGAGGCAGTGTCACTTGCTCGTCAAAACGCCAGTCGCCATCGACATCGACAATCTCTGAACCGAGCAGTTGATCGCCGGCCCGGATGTGTACGACGGTGCCTGGTTCTCCCCGCCCCGAAATCGCCAGACGCCCCACCGTCTGCCCATCGCCACTAAATATAAACTCGCCCAGTTCGGGAACGTCCATGGACAGTGGGGCCAGGGCCGCGATGACAGTCAACGCTGCCGGTGACGATTCCGCCAACACCTCGCCGTTTTCGTCGACCGTCTGGACCTGGACCTCGTACTGTCCCGGCTCATCTATCGTCGTTGTCAGCGTCCAGTTGCCGTCCTGATCGGCGATCGTCGTGACGATGATCTCGCCGTTGACAATGACGCACACCTTGCTGCCCGGCGTGCCTGTGCCAGACAAAACCGCTTCACCCACCCTGACCGCCTCTGCGGGCCCGGTAAACGTTGGCGGCTCGATCTCTGGCGTCGGCGCAGGCGTGCTGGTCGGCACCGTACTGCCCAACAAGGACGTCGGGCTGGGTGATGGTGTAACGGTCACCGCACTCACAGCTTGTGTCGGCGTTGGCCTGAACACCGGACGCACCCTCTCCCAAGGGACCAGCAAAATGACAATCACCCCAACAAGGATCGCAGCGACCACAAACTTGAAAACATCGTACCGGTTCGTCGCTCCACGCGCTGGTTTTTCACTCATAGCTTTTCCTTCATTCGGTCAAAACGGGATCACCGGCGGCCCGTCCCCCCACCAACCTGTCTTGAAGCGCCTTAAAAGCACCCCAATCCCCATCGGCGGCCAATTGGGCCTGCGTAGGCCAGGTGCTCGGATCGGCCAACCTGAAACGAGAGCCTGCCTCTTCCAGAATTTGCCGCAGTCGCTCCGGCGAGGTTGCCGCAAGCTGAGAAAAAGTCAGGATGCCCTGGCTGTACAGGATGCTCTGAATCTTGGGACCGATCCCCTCGATCTCGTGCAGGCCCTCGGGTTCAACCGGCGCGGCAACCGCTGCCAAAGCCGAATCCAGCTCGCTTTCAAGCGCCTGCAGACGAGCCTGAGCGGCAGACCATTCTGCCCGGCAGGCACCCAGCTCGGCTTTGCTCGATGCCAATTCCCGAGACACGGCAGCCAATTCATTGGTTTTGGCTTCCAGGTCAGCCTGATACTCGTCCACGCGCTGCTCTTCTTTAACCAGTTGCGTCCGCCGGGTATCTGCGGAAGCGGACAATTCCACAATCCGCTTCGAAGCCACTTCAAGCTCGCTCTCTCTGGCCTCCAAATCGGCCTGGCAGCGTGCCAGATCGGTTCTACAGCTCTTTAACGCGATCTCGCTGTCTGTTTGCTGTGCCGCCAACAGGTCCAACGCCTGCTTTTCTTCCAGTACCTGTGACAACTCTGACTCCAGTTCCGCATTGGACTCAACACAAGCACGCATCTGTCGCCGCCAAAAGAAAAAATCGATTGACCACTCGATCAACCAACCAATCAAGACGCCGAAAAAAAAGACCAACCAGTTCATATCCTCCTCCTCATATAGCACACACAGCCGATCTCGCTACATGATTTCCAAGATCGGCTGCGCCTCATCCACTGGCATTCCCCCACTCACGAACAACGAACGATTGTTGCCTCTGGCTATGATTTTATCACATATGTGGAGAGATGGTCAAGACAGATATGACGATCGTCACTTGCGAACCAAATCACGGATAAAAACGTATGACATGTGGGACTATTGAGCGAGCACCGAGTCTGTTATAATATATTCCAGTTGAACACAGTGAGGAGCAAGCAAATTGAAGAAAAAAAACAAGAACAAGAGAATAATGTGGATCGTCATCGGTGTGGTCGTCGTTGCTGCCGTGGTTCTGGGCGGCGGTTGGCTGGTGAGCCGACGCGTCCGCGCCGAGAGCAGCATTGATCCGGGCCAGGTCGTGACAGCCTTTATCGGAACGCTCTCTGCCGAGGCCAGTGCCAGCGGGCAGTTACTTCCCCAACAAGAGGCCAAACTTGCCTTTAGTGCCACAGGTCGCGTCGAACAGGTTTTGGTCGACGTAGGCGACCAGGTCCGAGCCGGCGACGTATTGATCCGGTTAGAAAGCGACGCCCTGGAACGTGCCGTGCGCACCGCTGAACAAAACCTGGCCATTCAACAAGCCAACTTGGCCGCACTGCTCGACGGCGCATCGTTAGAAGAGCTGGATGCAGCGCAGGCTGCCGTCCAGAGCGCGCAGACCCAGTTGGACGATTTGCTTGCCGGGCCCAGCGATCAAGATCTTGCCGCCGCTCAAGCCGCTGTGGTCAGTGCCCAGGCGCAGTTGGACGACCTGTTGGCCGGACCCAGCGAAGAGGACTTGGAGCGCGCTCGCGCTGCATTGGCCAGCGCCCTGGCAGTGGAACAGGCCGAAGCGAAGCGCTACGCTGCCCTGGACGCCCAGCTCGTCGTCGCCCGCCAGCAGCTAGATCTGGCAGCCGTGAACCTGGAAAATGCCAAGTATTTTTATGATGCCCTGGCCAACGACTGGCAGCACAAAGAGTATGCTGACTTTTCACCAGAGGCCGACGTTTACAAAGACGCTCAGACTGCATATCAGATCGCCCTGGCGCGATACAACCTCAACGTAGCCGGCATCAACGACAACACGTACCGCAGCGCCCAGGCACAGGTTGCCCAGGCGAGAGCAAGTCTGGCCGCATTGACCGAAGACAAGACCGTCGAAATTGCCGGTGCACGCCAGCAGTTGGCTCAAGCGCGAGCCAGCCTGGTTACGCTGACCGAAGACAAAACGACCCAAATCGCCAGCGCGCGCCAGCAGTTGGCACAAGCTGAGGCCAATCTGGTGAATCTGCTCGAAGGTGCGTCAGAAGAGAAAATCGCCATTGCCCAGGCACAGGTCGAGCAAGCTCGTATCGCTCTGGCCAATGCCGAGGCCCGGCTGGCAGATGCCACGCTGGTAGCCCCGTTTGATGGCGCGGTCACGGCCGTAAATGTTGAGATCGGCGAGTGGGCCACTGGCCAGGTCGTAGAGCTGGTCGACACCAGCAGCCTGGAAGTCGTGCTCGACGTTGACGAGATCGACATCGGCAGCATTGCCGTCGGACAGGAAGCCATCGTCACCCTTGAAACGTGGCCCGATCAGGATCTGTCGGGAAAAGTCGTATCTATCGCTCCCACAGGGAACACCACTGCAGAAATCGTGACCTACCAGGTACACATTACCCTGAATGCAGGCGATCTGCCGGTTCGCACCGGCATGACGGCGAACGCGAACCTGATTACGGCCGAGCAAGAGGGCGTGCTCCTGGTTGCCAACCGTGCCATCAGCGTAGACCGAGATATCGGCCAGTACTATGTCCACCGCGTTCAAGGCGAGACAGTCACCAAGGTACCGATCTCGGTCGGAACGCGCGACAGAAACTATACCCAGGTGACCAGCGGGCTGGAACAAGGGGATAAACTGGTAATCGGCTACGACGAACAGAGTGGCTTGCCATTTGGTCCGGGGCAGGGCGGCGGAATGGGAATGGGGCAATAGCAACCGCTTGCTCGCCCGTCTCTATCCATTCGCAAGCCATAGGAGAACTAGAGTGAAAATTGCAGAAACACAGAACAACACAAAAAAATCAAGAAAACGAAAACGATCTTGGTGGATCGTCTTATCCACCATTGCCGTTGTGGCTGTTGTATTGGGTGGGTGTGCGGTGGCGCGCCAGCGCGCCCGGGCCGCGAACGCCCTCCAGTCTGGTGACGTCGTCGCTGCCTTTATCGGCGATCTGTCGTCGAGTGCCAGCGCCAGTGGCCAACTGCTTCCCAAGCAAGAGGCCCGTTTGGCATTGGGAATGGCCGGCAAAGTAGAAAACGTGTACGTTCGAGCCGGCGATCAAGTTCAAGCAGGAGACGTACTCGTCCAGTTGGAAACCGGCAACCTGCAGCGCGCCGTCGAATCAGCCGAGCAGACCCTGGCTATCAATACGGCGAACCTGGCCGAACTGCTTCAAGGAGCCAAGCCCCAAGACGTTGCTGCCGCACAGGCATCCGTTGACAACGCACAGGCCCAACTGGATGATCTGTTGGCCGGACCCAGCGAAGAAGAACTGGCCCAGGCCCAGGCCGCGTTGGACAGCGCGCAGGCTCAACTGGATGATCTGTTGGCCGGACCCAGCCAGGAAGAGCTGGCCCAGGCCCAGGCCGCGCTAAACAGCGCCAAAGCGGCGCTCGAAACCGCCCAGGCGCGCTATGCAGCGCTGGACGACCAGTTGGTCATCGCCCAAAACGATATCCACACAGCCCAGTTGGGCATGGACCATGCGCGCGATATGTACAATTTGCTCGTCTGGAACGACTGGAAAGCCGCCGATAGTTGGGCGCCATACAGTCCGCAGGGTGCAGCGGTCAAGAATGCCCAGATCAACTATGATGCTGCCGTTGCCAACTATACACTCACCGAAATCAACATCAATGACAGCGCCGTTCGCAGCGCGGAGACACAGGTGGCTCAGGCAAATGCGACCCTGGCTGCGCTCACCAAGGACAAAACGGCACAAATTGCCGCCGCTGAAGCACAGGTGGCGCGGGCGCAAGCCAACCTGTTTGCCCTTACCGAGGATAAACCCGTCCAGATCGCCGCCGCCCGCGCCCAACTGGCCCAGGCCAAATCCAACCTGGCCAAATTGTCCGAAGGTGCTTCGGAAGAACAGATCGCCATCGCCAAAGCCCAGGTCGAACAGGCCCGGATCTCGCTGCAAGATGCTCAAGACAACCTGGCCGAGGCGACTTTGCTCGCGCCATTCGCCGGCACCGTCGCCACTGTGTACGTCTCGGTTGGCGAGCAGGCCAGCGGTCTCGCCGTCGACTTGATCAATACGAACAGCCTTCAAGTTGTATTGAATGTAGACGAGATCGACGTCGGGACAATCGAGGTGGGACAGCCGACCGTCGTGACCCTGGAAACCTGGCCCGATCTCGAACTGCCCGGCGAGGTCGTCTCTATCGCCCCCAACGCCCAGAACATTGGTGGCATCGTCAGTTATGAGGTTCGCTTGAGCCTGAACGCCGGAGAGTTGCCTATTCTCACCGGAATGACGGCCAATGCGGACCTGATCACCGCACAACGAAAAAACGTGCTGTTGGTGCCCAACCGGGCTATCATCGCCGACAGAGAAGCGGGCAAGTACTATGTTAATCAGGTCAGAGGTGAAGAAATCACCAAGATCGAGGTGACCATCGGCCTTCGAGATAGCACCTATACCGAGATTACCAGCGGCCTTGAAGAATCAGACCAGGTCTATATTGGAACCATCGATGAAGGATTTGACTTTAGAAACGGCCCGCCAGAAGGGGTACAAGAGTTACGATAATGATTGAACTAAAGGCACTCACCAAAGAATACCACATGGGCACCCAGACCGTCCACGCCTTGCGCGGCGTAGACCTGACCGTAGAGGACGGCGAATTTATAGCCATCATGGGACCGTCAGGGTCGGGCAAAAGCACAATGATGAACATGATTGGCTGCCTTGATCAGCCCAGCGACGGCACGTATCAACTGGACGGCATCGACGTCAGCGAAATGACGGATGACGAGCTGGCTCGCGTACGCAACCAGAAAATCGGATTTGTATTCCAACAGTTCAACCTGCTGGCACGCACATCGGCGATCAAGCAGGTGGAGCTGCCGCTGATGTACGCCGGATACAGCCGCAGAGAACGCCGCCAGCGCGCCCAAGACGCACTCAAGGCCGTCGGGCTCGGCGACCGTATGGACCACCGTCCTGATGAGCTTTCCGGCGGACAGCAGCAGCGTGTGGCGATTGCCCGGGCCCTGGTCAGCGAACCATCGATCATCCTGGCCGATGAGCCGACCGGCAACCTGGACTCGGCATCGGGCGAGGAAATCCTGGATATTTTTGATGGACTGAACGAACGTGGCATCACCGTCATCTTTGTCACCCACGATCCCGAGATCACCGACCGCGCCAAGCGCGTCGTATGGCTTCGAGATGGGCTCATTGTCGAAGACAAGCGGAACGGACACAAACGAGGAAAATCGACAGATGGCGGAAATCTGTCCACAGTGCCAACGAAGGATCAGCAAACCTGAGAACCCGAACGCACCACATTTGTAAATTTTCGCCATTTGCTCATGGTAGTGAGGAACGGTATGGACTTTTTAGAAAGCTTTTTGACTGCGCTGGGTAGCCTGTCGACCAACAAGATGCGCGCCGTGCTGACGACGCTGGGAATCATTATCGGCGTCGCTGCGGTGATCACGCTGCTGGCCATCGGCAACGGCGTCAGTGAATCGATCGAGGGCCAGATCCAGGGCATCGGCTCAAACCTGATCACGATCATCACCGATCGGGATAACAGCGATGGCTACCCGGCCTTGAGCATGAACGACGTGTACGCGATCGACGATCAACTTTACGTGCCATCGGTCAGCCGTATAGCCGCCGAAGTGCAAGGCACACAACAAGTGCTTTACGGTGGGCGTGACACGCGTGTGACCGTCTCTGGCGTCACGGCTAACTATCTTGACGTTCGTAACAAGCCTGTTGAGTTTGGAGCCGGCCTGACAGAAGACGATGTGAACAACAAGTCACGAGTTGCCGTACTGGGTTCGGACGTCGTCGCGGATCTGTTTCCCGACGGCGAATATCCCATCGGCATGTCGGTCAAAATCAGGGGCATCCAATACAAGGTTATCGGTGTCCTGGAAAGCAAAGGGGGCATGGGCCCGATGAGCGAGGACAACCAGATCTATGTGCCGCTCACCACCGCCCAGGCGCGTTTGTTCACCGGCCGCACGCGCAGCGGAGAACGCAAAGTCGACGTCATTTACGCGGAAGCGATCGACGGCGATCACATGGACGCCGCGACCGAAGAGATCAAAACCGTGCTGCGCGACCGGCATGATATCGCTTACGTGGCCGACGACGACTTTATGATCATCAGCCAGACCGACATCCTCGACGCGTTCGGGGTGATTATGGCCAGCCTCAACCTGTTCTTGGGCGCCATTGCCGGCATCTCGCTGCTGGTCGGTGGCATCGGCATCATGAACATCATGCTCGTCAGTGTCACCGAGCGCACGCGTGAAATCGGCATCCGCAAAGCAGTCGGCGCGCTCAAGCGGGACATTCTGATCCAGTTTCTGATCGAATCCCTGTTGTTGAGCCTGATCGGTGGTGCACTGGGTATCGCCCTTGGATACACCGGGGCCACCGTCATTGGTGCGCTGGTTCAAGATCTGACCCCGGTGGTCGACATCGGCACCGTGATGATGTCCTTTAGCTTTGCCGCCGCCGTCGGCCTGATCTTTGGCATCTATCCCGCCTGGCGCGCGGCAGGGCTGCGCCCGATCGAGGCGTTGCGATATGAATAGGCGCGCCGCATGAATTCGGACCGGCAACCGGCAACCGATATGCGCCGCCTGCACAAGCAAAATGAGCGGCGCATCCTCGTCATCACGCTGTTGACGCTGACCGTCGTCGGCGGGAGCTTGATCGGCTTGTTTTTTGGTCCCATCGAGATGCTGGCAGCGCTGCCCTGCTTGCTGGGCGGCGCGGGGGCCATTTTGGGACTGTGGCTGCTATTGGTCTGGGTTGAGCGTTGGCTCGAAAAGCGATAAAACTAGACGTTTTTAAGGAAAGATGGTATGATACAGTTGATTGTTACGGCAAACGATATCCTTTACG
>JAFGJF010000560.1 GCA_016929205.1 Anaerolineae bacterium | reverse complement strand
TCTCCTCCAAGTAAGTGGTTGTGGTAGACTTACTTTACCTGGATTGAGCGTGCCAGTCAACTTCCCAAAAATGTAGGGTGGCTAGTCATTGCGCCAGCAAGCGGCCGATCGCATAGCTGATCCACGGCCCCGGCGTCTTGGGCTCGTCGAAATCGACCCAGGCCGCCTTCATAAAGGCGGTATCGGCCTGCCAAAAGCCATCGGGGCGTTGGCTGTCTTTGAGGATGGCGATCGCCTCGCCGCAGCACGGATCGCCGAGCAGGCCGTTGGCCTTGAGCAGGGATAGGGCTTCGATGAGATTGGTTTTGTACGGGTACGGATAAAAGTTTTGCACGATCGAGGGTTCGATCGGCTCGCCGGTAGACAGCCGCTTGTAGACGTGGTGTTGGAGAATATACTCCAGCCCTCGGGCGAGCTTGTCGTCGAGCTGGTTATCGCTGCCAAAGCGGCTTTTGTACTCGGTCAGGGCAATCATGGACTTGACGACACCGTAAAAGCAGGGCGTGCGTTTCATGCAGCCGCCGTACTTGGTAAACAGGTCTTTGCCCGTCCACGGACAGTCCATGCCTCGTTCGACGCTTTGATAGTCACGGATCCAGTCGATGCCGGCGTCGATCTGCTCCCGGTTGGGATAGCCCATCTTGATCAACATGGTGGCGATCATGGCGTTGTGGCAAGCCAACAGGCCGTCCCGGTGCCCGGTCAAGGAGAATCCTTCCGGCATAGCCGTTCTGCAGACGAGCAGATCGAGCCACTGCTGCACCTTGTCCAGGGTATGGGTAAAGGGGATTTCGCACAGCTCGAGCAGCCGCCACTCGTGGGCCCTGAGGCCGACAAAGGTGCGCGGTTTTTGTTTGGGGTCGGTCAAGAGGCGAGCGATCAGCATGGACCGGGCGAGCATATCTTGCATGTCCTGCGCGTCGACCGGCTCGCCTCGTTCGACGGCTTGTTTCAAAAGTAAAGCGGGATCTTGTGTCATCATCGTTGCTATTACGATATCGGTGGGCTCATTGTTACCGATTGGCTATGCCGAACTCCTTATACCTGACTTTGGCGGTGTACGCGCCAATGCGCTGTATCGCTTCCTAAATGTCCTGGAGAAATGCTTTCATGGTCTTGAATAATTGACCGAGCGACAATTCTACCGTATAATCCTAATCCAGTTAGCAGAACGAGATGATTTCTCCATCTTGATGATTTCTCACCCGCCTCCATTATATGCTTTCCATATAACCGAGTCAACCTTGTTTATTTACATCCATTCACAAGTCAACGCAACCTTTAGGAGGAAAAGCAATGAAAATCACAGCCGTCCGTTTATTCGAAGTCCGTGGGACAATGGCCTTTCCGGGCACGTTCTGGGAGGAGCGGTTGATCCGCCCGATGGACATTTATCCCGAGCACAAGACGCAGGGCGCGGGTTGGTTGGCCCCGGCTGACGAGGGACATTATGCGATGCGCTCGCAGTTTTGCCAGATCGAGACCGACGAGGAGGTGAGCGGACTGGGCGGGCCGACGACGATGGAGCAGGCTTACATCATCCAAACGCAAATCGCACCGATGCTGATCGGCCACGATCCACTGGCGACGGAACGGATCTGGGACCGGGTCTACCGTTCGATGGTCCACGGGCGCAAGGGGGCGGCGATGATGGCACTCAGCGTCGTCGACTGCGCGCTGTGGGATTTGAAAGGCAAGTGGGCAGGCGCGCCGGTTTACCGGCTCTTGGGCGGGCCGACCCGGGAGACGATCCCGGCCTATGCCAGCGCGCTGGGGTATTCACTGGAGCCGGACAAGGTGCGGCAGCGGGTGCAAGAGATGGTCGCCCAGGGCTACAAGGCGACCAAGTGGTTTTTCCGCGAGGGGCCTACCGATGGAGTCGAAGGGATTGCCAAAAATGTGGAGCTGGTGCGCACACTGCGCGAGGCAGCCGGACCGGACATGGAGATCATGCTCGACTGCTGGATGAGCTGGGACGTACCGTATACGATCCAGATGGCGGATCGATTGGCAGAATACCGCCCGCGGTGGCTGGAAGAGCCGGTGCTGCCCGACAAGATCGCCCAGTACGCCGAAATCCGGCGCAGCGTACGCACGCCGATCGCGGGCGGCGAGCACGAGTACACGCGCTGGGGGCTAAAGGCGTTGATGGACGCAGAGGCAGTCGACGTGCTGCAGCCGGACATCTATTGGGCCGGGGGGATCTCGGAAATGCAAAAAATCGCGGCCCTGGCCTCGGCCTACGACCTGCCGCTGATCCCACACGGGCACTCGACACCAGCGACGGCACATTTTATTGCCTCGCAGCCGGTGACGACCTGCCCGATTATCGAGTACCTGGTCAAGTGGAACGAGATCCACCAGTTCTTTCTCAAGAATCCACTCAAGCCGGTGAACGGGGTGGTGCACCTGCCGGCAACGCCCGGGATCGGGATGCAGCTGGACGAAGCCAAGATCGAAGAACGGATCGAGATTTTGTTCTGAGCTACAAAATAAGCGTTCAGGGGGATAAGATAAGAAACCAGGTTTTTGATTCAGAGCGATGCAATTTGATCTATTGACAATGCTCGTAGATAACGCTGATTTATCTACATATCGCTAAAAACCTGGTTTCCGATCCCCTCTGAATAGTTACCAAAGAAATACAGGATTCTTGGATCACCCGAAAGTAATGTCCTGTTCATGCTGAGAATTCTGTCCATTTCGTGGTGATTATTGGCGCTTGGCAGCAAAATCCCGGCAGGCGGCTTCCATAAGGATAAAAAAGGCCTGGCCTTCGGGCGCGGTGCCGGGGTGGTCGAAATGCGGCGCGCCGCAGACGTCCTGCACGAGGCCGTATTCGTCGACCTTGGACCGGGCAGCGGCGCGCATGCGATCGGCAGGGGACAGGTAGGTGCCCGCCAACCAGCCGCCGGCGATGCCCCGGTAGATGGTATAGGCCAGCATCTGGGCCAGGTTGACCTCGACAAAACTATCGGGGTCATCGATGACGTCGTAGAACAGGCCGTCGTCGCGCTGGTGGGACAGGCAGGCGTCGAGCAGGTCGCGCACGTAGCCGGCAAGGCGCTGCTTTTCTGCGGCCATCGCCGGCGGCAGAGCGCGGATGACGCGGGCGATACCTGCGGCGGTCCAGCCGTTGCCAACGCCCCAGCAGTCGGCGCGAGCAAAGGCCTGTTCGCCATCGACCCAGATGTGAGCGTACAACCGTTTCTTTGCACGCCACAAGAGTTTGCGAAAGCCCTCGATCTGCCTGACCGCTTCCTGCGGCTGCCCGGCGGCGGCCAAAAAAGGCGGGGCCATGTACATCGAGTCGATCCAGACCTGCGGCTTGTG
>JAFGJF010000559.1 GCA_016929205.1 Anaerolineae bacterium | reverse complement strand
TGCGCGCCTTTTACGGCAATTTTGGCGTGCTGGTGCGTGCCTATACCTATATCTGCTCCCTGGGAGCGCAGGGGCTGCGCGAGGTCAGTGAGACGGCGGTGCTGAATGCCAACTATGTACGGGTCCAGCTCCAGGACGTTTTCCCGCTGGCTGTCGATCGCACCTGCATGCACGAATTTGTCCTCGAAGGCCCACAGCATGACGAACATGGGGTGCGCACGTTGGATATCGTCAAGCGGCTGATGGATCTGGGGCACGCGCATCCGCCCACGATTTATTTTCCGTTGATCGTGCCGGAGGCGATGATGATCGAACCGACCGAGACGGAAAGCAAACAGACGCTCGATCAGTTTGTGGCCGATATGAAGCAAATTGCCAGGGAAGTCAAAACGGATCCCGATCTGTTGCACAGCGCGCCACAGCACACGCCTGTGCGCAGATTGGACGAAGTGCAGGCCGCTCGCAAGCCCATTCTGCGTTACCAGGCGTGATATGATTCCCGTACCAAGACCCGTTTCAAGACAAAGGCGCTACGAGGCCAAGACGCCAAGATGCAAGGTTATGCGTCCAATCCTTACGTCCCGGCAGTTTTGTCTTGCCTTTTTCACTCAAGTCGTCACATGAGCCAGGATGATCCGTTCCTCGTCGTCGTTGTCGGTCCCACCGGGGTTGGCAAGACGGCGCTGGCTGTCGATCTGGCCCAGGCGCTGCACGGTGAGATCGTCTCCGCCGATTCGCGCCAGGTCTATCGTTACATGAATATCGGCACGGCCAAGCCTACGCTTAAAGAGCGGAGCCAGGCCAGGCATCATCTGATCGATATCATCGATCCCGACGAGGATTTTGGGCTGGCGACGTTTCAAGAGCTGGCTTACGATGCGATGGACACGATCTCGAACCGGGCTCGTTTGCCTTTTTTGGTTGGTGGGACGGGGCAATATGTCCGTGCGGTTGTAGAAGGGTGGAGAATCCCTCGCGTTTTGCCCGACGAAGCCTTGCGTGCCAGGCTGTACGAGCAGGCAGACCAGAATGGCTATCCATCGCTGTATCAAGATTTGCTGGCACTCGATCCGGCGGCAGAACAATTGATCGATGCCCGCAACGTGCGCCGCGTTGTTCGCGCCCTGGAAGTGTGCCTGAAATCCGGACGGCCCTTTTCGGAACAACGTGGCAAAGCGTCGCCGCCCTATCGTATCGTGCAAGTCGGGCTGACGATGGCGCGAGAGGCATTGTACGACCGGATCGACGCCCGGATCGAGGGCATGATCGCTGCCGGCCTGGTGCAAGAGATTGAGGGCCTGTTGGCCAAGGGGTATGCCTGGACGCTACCGTCCATGTCGAGCCTGGGGTACATTCAACTCAAAGGGGTCTTGGACGAGACGGCCTCGCTTGACGAGTGCGTGGCGGCGATCAAAAAAGAGACGCGGCGGTTCATTCGCCAGCAATATAACTGGTTTCGCCTGGACAATCCACGGATTCGCTGGTTCGACGCCGGGGATTCGCCAGTTTGCGAGGTTCTGTCGTGGCTGCACGCACAACGCTTGTTTTGAATGTGTATTTATCTATAGGAACACATCCTTGCTCCACACTGGGTTGGTATGCCTCAAGATTTGTGCTATAATAATACGTGTATGACATGAATCAGGCTCAGTAGGTGGATCGGCAGGTATCTACTCAAAAAGTGGAGGGGGGCCCAAGCCGGAATGCCATTCCGACCTACGTTACCCCAGATTCTGAGAAGACAAGTCCGTGGTGCGTCGAAATCAGGAGCGACCTGTAATGTCGAAACGTATGATTCGTCGACTTGATCTGATAACGGCCTATGTACGTTGGTTAGGGCTCGTCGTTATCCCCATCGTCGCATTTCTTGTGTCAAAGACGCAAGATGCGTCTCTGCTTCTGTTTATTGTCCTGGGGATGGCCGTTGTTGATGCAGTCCCGGTGGCCATATTGGCGTTGAGGTTTTTTCCTGAATATGCAGCCTTGATCTTTATTATTCTGGACGCATTGTTTTCGCTGGTCATATTGTACCTGGGTGGGCCAGGGATGGTCTTTTATGCGTTTATCCCCGCGATCGCGATGGGCATCCGTTTCGACTGGTCATTTGGCCTGGCTACGGCAGGTACTCTGGCGTTGGGTCATATCCTTATTGCCCTGGTTCGGGCCGGCTTTCGCAACGTGGGCAGCGTGCTTTTGTCTGTCTTGCCCTCGGCTTTCATTCTCTTGTTGGCTTCGGTCTTGAGCAGCTTGTTGGCAGACGGGATCAAAAAAGAGCCGCCTTTGGACGATGAAGAGCAAAAGGCTCAGAATGAAAGGCTGCGGTATTTGCAGGCCGCTGCTGACCGCGCCCGCTTGATCTATGAAATGGCGAGCACATTGAGTGCCACGCTGAATCACGACAAGATTCTGAATGCCGTGCTGGAAATCAGTTCGCTGGGGTTCGATGAACTGACCAATCGGTCCAGGGAACATCGCGAACGTCCTGCGGGGGCGGTGTTTCTTTTTGGCGAGGAAGGTCTGTTTGCTGCTGCCTCTCGTAACATCGGTCATGAAGAGGTAAACCTGTCATTGGATCCGGGTCGTGGTGTCCTGGCCCAGGTCTTACAAGAAGGCAATCCTGTCGTGTTAAAGAGCCTGGTCAATGACCCCGAATTGAGCAAATTTACAGCTTTTCGGCGGTGTCGTTCATCCGTCTGTGTTCCGCTTCGGGCCGGGTTCGACACCTACGGGATCGTGGTGTTTGCCAGCCCGGCGGCCGATGCGTTCAATCAGGATCATGTCGATCTGTTAACGGCTGTGACCAACCAGGCGGCCGTCGCTCTGACCAATGCGCAACTGTACCAAGACCTGCAAGATGAAAAAGAGCGTGTTATTGCCGTGCACGAGGAAGAACGCACCAAGCTGTCGCGCGACCTGCACGACGGCCCAACGCAGTCCATTTCGGCGATTGCGATGCGGCTCAACTTTGCCCGGCTGCTGTTAGAACGCGAGCCGACCAAGGTGAAAGACGAGCTGTTCAAATTGGAAAACCTGGCCCGCCGTACAACCAAAGAGATTCGAACGATGCTGTTCACGCTGCGGCCGGTTGTGTTGGAGACACAAGGGCTCAAAGCTGCGGTCGAACAGCTTGTTGACAAGTTAAAAGAGACGACCGAGTCGGGCGAGCTGCCGGTTGTGATGGAATTCCAGGAAGGAATAGAAGACAATCTCGATATCAATATCAAGGCTGTGGCCTGGTATATCGCCCAGGAAACCTTGAACAATGCCAAAAAATACGCCAAGGCCGAGCACATTTGGGTCAGGATGTACATTCAACAGGGATATTTTATTGCCGAAATCCAGGACGATGGCGTCGGTTTTGACTTTGACTCGACGATGGCAACCTACGATCAGCGTGGTAGTTTTGGTTTGCTCAGTTTGCAAGAGCGCGCAGACCTGGTTAATGGCCGCACGATCATCAGGTCACAGGAAGGCAAGGGCACAAAAGTCACGATGACTGTCCCTTTGCGGCGTGAGGCCGTGTGAACCCGGATGGCTCTTGTGTTCTGGCTGTTGTCTGCCGATCTTGAGCGGGAAAAGCTCGCCTTGCTTGTCCTTTGTATGATCGTTGGATACGTTCTCTCGACGAACCTGGTTTGGCGTCTATTCTATTTATCCAAGTCCGGTGTGTCCGGAGAACGGTCTACCAGATGGTCCTGGATCGGGATATGGGTCAAGCAAGTCGGTCGATTGTTGTACTATGTTGGTGTGCCGTGTATCGTGTTTGCGCGGGGGGCATTGCTTTATCAGGCGGGCATCCCGATGACGTGGGTAGCGCGTAGCAACAGTGTGCCATGGTATCAACTCGTGGCAAACGAGATGCTCAATTTAGAGTCTATTGGTATGGCGGCAGCAGTATGGATCGGGGGAGTGTGTCTGTTTAGCGCTGTTTGGATATGGTACGCACGGGTGGGTGCCGGCGGTGTCAAAAGGCAATCCATTGCTTTGTGGCAGGCATTTCGGGAAGCGTTGTTTTTCCAAATGCTTTGGGCATTTTATCGCGGTGTCATTTCCATGATCCTGTCGAATCCGGCTATTGTTGCATTCGTGGTCGTCGCATTGGTGTCCGTTTCCTGGCTCTTGAGCCCGCTGCGTCGAAAAAGCAGCGGTGATTTAGCCTGTGGTTATCAAACCGTGCGCGATTGGATATTGGCTCTGTTGACTGCATGTGCAGCGCCAGGTATTCGTCTGTTGTGGCTGCTCGTTCTGATGCATTGGTTGTGGCTGTGGACAAGCGATCGGATCCTCAACTCGGTGGCGGCATCTCCACATAGAAAAAAAGCTACACTCTCTGGAGCGTAGCTTTTTGTTCCAAACCGTAATCGAATTCTGGCAGTGTGGACTACCAGGCGTGTTGTATACTGGAGCTAAGGTTTGCGCCTTTGATCACGACGTGCTCGACGAATCGCTTTCTTTTTTGCTTTGCGGCGCAGTTCGCTTTTTGAAACGAACCATCGCCGCCGCCGCGTTTCGCTGAGAACTCCGCTTTGCGTGACGGCTTTTCGAAAGCGTCTCAGTAAACTATCTTGGGATTCACCCGAGTGTAATTCTACGGACAAACTTGTTCAACTCCTTTCCTAAGAATACCTGGGCGACTGTCTAGCAAAGCTTGCTTGGCAAAGTTTGCTTGGCAAACCCATCAGGCACCGTTGTATTATACTTGAACTGGCAAGGACTGTCAAAAGTTTGAAAGCGGTGTATGGCAGGATCTGAAGAAAATCTATCAACCGAGCTGGCGCCCGCCATGAAAGCTGTACCCGCGGGTAACAAAACACCCGCGGGTAACAAAACACCCGCGGGTAACAAAACACCCGCGGGTAACAAAACACCCGCGCGAGTCATGGTCCGTGCGTGGAAAATGATGCACGTGCGAAAATTGGTGCGTGCGCGGGACATGGAGCGCGCGCGTCATGTGTTGAGGCAGGTGATCCGCCAGTCGCCCGATTACGAGCAGGCATGGCTTTGGTTGGCGATGGCGTCCGAGAATCCGCGTCAAGCTCAGGCTTGCTGGCGGCAGGTCTTGCGCATTCATCCTGGCAATACTCGGGCGATACAGGCCCTGGATCGGATCAAAGAGCCGTCCGTGCCCGTCCACCCCGAGGGACGGGAGCGGAAGCGACCAGCCCGTTTCAACCGCGCGCAGACACGTTTGCTCCACCGCTGGTTGGGTATCTGGCTGTTGCTCGCCGGCTTGATGGTCATTCTGGGCGGATTTGCTGCACAAACCTGGGTCCGGGGGGGTGGCAGTTTGCCATCGGCCTATGAATCCACGCCAATGGCTGCGGTGCCGGCTACGGCTGTGCCCGCACCCACCAGCACATCCACACCCACGGCTGTTGAGCGCGTTTCGGGCATTGTGCCCGAGTTGGAACAGGCCTGGGAGAGACGCGAGTGGAAAAAAGCGCTTGCCATTTTGAATCGAATTATGTTGATCGACGAGGCGTATCCGGGGCTGGACGGTGCGAGGTGTGATACCTTGCTTCGTTGGGCCGAGGACGAGGTCGCAGACAAAGCGATTCAAGAGGCCCATACGATCTATCGCCAGGCGCTGGGGGTCTGCCAGGACAAAGCGGCCGTCCTGGAGCCAAAATCGGTGGCACTTGACTATCTGTCCGGCAAGTGGCGCTACGATCACTCACGCTGGCGCGAAGCGGCAACGACGTTGCAGGAGGTGTATCAGACCGACCCCGAGTACGCGGATGTGCGTTCGCTGCTTTACGCAGCGTATATGACTTGGGCCAAAGAAGCTCTGGCAGAAGGCGCTCTGGAGCAGGCCCGTGAGGCCAGCGAAGCTGTATTGGACCTCGAGGCAGAGGACGCCCAGGCAATGGCCTTGTTGGCCGAAATCCAAGCGAGGTTGGTGCCAACACCGACTCCCAGACCGACAGTTGTGCCATACAGTGCCGCGAGCAAGCGCATTGAAGTTAATATTTCACAGCAGCGAATGTACGTCTGGCAAGGCGAGACGCTACTCTACAATTGGGTCTGTTCTACAGGTGGGTCGGGAACCGGCACTGCGGTGGGGCATTTTAGTGTTCTGAATAAAATTCCCGAGGCCTGGGGCAGTACGTGGAGTTTGCGCATGCCGTACTGGATGGGAATCTACCAGGTCGGGTCGCTGCAAAACGGCATCCATGCCTTGCCTATTCTGCCTAATGGCCAGATTCTGTGGGCCGGGTATCTGGGGAGCCGCGTTTCCTATGGCTGTATCATCTTGAGTACCGAGAATGCACAAATACTCTACAACTGGGCGGATATCGGTACACCGGTGTGGATTCACTATTGATAGATGCGTATCCACGCGGCGATAGCTGTTATCAGCGCGCCGGCGGTCAGCGCGTTCCAAACTATCTGGGCTTTGGACGGCCAGTATTTTTCCACAAGGATGACGACAAGGCACACCGCCAGCGTGCCCAATGTGCGCATTCCTGCGTAAATCAAGGTAAATTCGATTGGGTGGTGTCTTGCCGTCATCTCTGCAAAAGCGAGTTGCCCGCCTAGCTGCAAAAACAGAAACGTGCTGAATATGTCCAGTCCGTTCGCCAGAACCCAGGCAAGGACGGCCGTCATCTTGGTCAGTCGGTATATCCACTTTTTTTCGCGGCGTATGGTAAGCATGGGACGTATTGTAGCACAGTTTGAGTCCTTGTCCAAAAAAAGATGGCATTGATGGAAAAGAGAGATGACCGTACAAACGCCGATGCTGAAACAATATCGTGGGATCAAGGCCCGCTACGGTGATGCCCTGGTGCTTTATCGCCTGGGAGATTTCTACGAGCTATTTGAAGCGGATGCCGAGTTGGTTGCGCGGCAGTTGGGGTTGGTTCTGACCTCACGCCGCTTCTCAAAGCGTACGCGTCTGCCGATGTGCGGCATCCCACATCACCGTCTGAACACCTATGTCGCGCGCCTGATCCAACTGGGGCACAAGGTTGCCATTGTAGAGCAACTGGAGGATGCCCGCCAGGCAAAAGGGCTGGTCAAGCGTGACGTGGTGCGCGTCATCACCCCGGGCACGGTGGTTGAAGAGTCGCTGTTGCGCGACTATGACGATAAGGAAAATTTGCTTGCCGGCGTGGTCGTCAGTTTCGGGCAGCGAGGATGCCCTGACGGCTATGGCGTGGCCGTAATCGATCTTGCGACAGGTGTGTTCAAAACAACCCAGATCGTTGGCCCGGATGCAGAGAACAGTTTTTGGGAAGAGTTGGCTCGTCTCGGTCCCAGCGAGATCGTGTTGGCTCGTTCGCTGGCCCAGGATGAGACGTTCACTGCTCTTTTCGATCGTTTTCATCCGTTCCGGCTTTCTCCACTCGATGACGTCGAGTTCGGCCTTCAGGTAACAACAGAACGACTCAAAACCCATTTTGGCGTCGTCACTTTGGAGGGCTATGGTTGCGAACAGTTGCCGTTGGCGTTGATGGCAGCCGGCGGCGTGCTTGGCTATTTGCAGAACAACCAGCTCTCCGAGTTGGCTCATATCACGCGGTTAGAGACTTGTGATCTGGCGATCTATATGACGCTCGACGACGTGAGCCGTCGCAATCTCGAGTTGACGTGTACGCTGCGTGACGGGCGGCGCGCTGGTTCTTTATTGGAGCAAATGGATTGTACCCTTTCGGCGATGGGACGTCGCATGCTACGGCGTTGGCTTGTCCAGCCGCTGCTTGACCTGGAGACCATCCAGGCGCGTCACGATGCGGTGCAAGAGTTGTTTGAGCGCGCCTGGTGGCGGGATGAATTACGCGACGTGCTCGACGGCGTGTATGACCTGGAGCGCCTGGTGGGGCGAATTGGCTTTGGGTCTGCCAACGCGCGTGACCTGGTGGCATTGAGAAATGTTTTGGAACGCGTGCCTCGACTTCAAACGCTGTTGGCCGACGCACAGTCAGCGCGCTTGTGTGATTTGCGTGGTTCGCTCGATAGTGATGCGCTGCACGACATTGTGGATCTGATTTCCAGGGCGATTGTAGAGGATCCGCCTATCCTGATCAAGGATGGCGGGTTGATCACAAGTGCGTATCATGCCGAGTTAGCGCGGCTGCGCCAGGTTGCCGATCAGGGGCGCGATTGGTTGGCCCAGTTTGAGGCTGAACAGCGCGAACAGACGGGGATCAAGACCCTGCGCGTTCGCTATAATCAGGTGTTTGGGTTCTTTATCGAGGTAACCAAGAGCAATTTGCACCTCGTGCCTGCCGACTATGAACGGCGGGCTACGGTCCGGCATGCGGAGCGATTTGTGACGCCGGCACTCAAGGCGTGCGAGATTGACATTCTGACCGCCGAGGATCAGGGCAAAGCGCTCGAGTACGAGTTGTTTGTCGAGATTCGACAATATGTCGCTGCCAGGTCGGATTTGTTGAGCCGCACAGCACACGTTTTGGCCGAGCTGGACACCCTGGCGGCCTTGGCGCGTGTTGCTGCGATCAACGGGTACGTTCGGCCCACGATGGATTCGGGGAATGCGATCGTCGTTCACCAGGGATGGCATCCGGTCGTCGAATCCATGTTGGCCGATGGTGAACGATTCGTGCCTAATGACGCTACCTTTTCCCGGGATGAACGGCTGCTGATCCTGACCGGGCCAAATATGAGCGGCAAGTCGGTTTACGTTCGCCAGGTGGCGCTTATTGTGCTGTTGGCTCAAATGGGCAGCTTTGTTCCTGCGGCAAAGGCTCAAATAGGGCTGGCCGACCGCATTTTTGTCCGCGCCGGAGCCAGTGACGATATTACGCGAGGCCGGTCAACTTTTTTGGTGGAAATGAGCGAGACGAGCTATATTTTGCGCCATGCCACTGAACGCAGCCTGGTCATTCTCGATGAGGTCGGACGAGGAACGAGTACGTATGATGGGATGAGCCTTGCCTGGGCTGTGGCCGAAGATCTGCACAATACGATTGGGGCGAGGACCCTGTTCGCGACGCATTTTCACGAACTCACCCGGTTGGCGGAGAGCCTGGAAGCAGCCCGAAACTATACGCTAGCTGTCGTCGAAAAGGATAATCGCGTCGTCTTTTTGCGGCAGCTTGTTGCCGGCGGTGTGGATAAAAGCTATGGCATCCAGGTGGCGCGGTTGGCCGGGCTGCCCGAACGGGTGATCGATCGCGCCGGTCAAGTGCTGGCCCGATTGGAGCAAGAAGACAGGAGGCCAAGCGGAGATGTTTATGTCCCGGAACCGGAGCGGGTGTGGCTGATGAACGAGCCGCTCTTGCCTACGTTGTATGGCATTGACGAGACAAGCCTGAAAGAGACGCTGCGCGAATTGGTGCGCGTTGATGTGGCAAACATCACACCTGTACAGGCGCTGGTCATTTTGAACGAACTACAAAAACGGATCGATGGTATCACATTCTGATAGGCTTTTGTCACTCTAGAATGCTTATGTTATAATCTCTTTTGAGGTGTTGAATGCGAATTGTTGTCACCGGACATAAAGGGCAGTTGGGTCAGGCACTGCTTCAAGTGCTCCAGCAGGATGAGCTGCTGGGACTTGATCTCCCGGAATACGATATCACGGATGCGCAGGCGATTGGAAAGGCTATTTGCGATTTTAGGCCCGATATTGTGCTACACCCTGCCGCGCTGACCGATGTGGACAAGTGTGCGCGCGAACCCGAGCTGGCGCTGCAGGTCAACGGGTTGGGGACACAAAATGTGGCATTGGCTTGTTTGCGCTGTGACGCGGCCATGTTGACGGTCAGTTCGAATGAAGTGTTTGATGGCAAAAAGGGCGCGCCCTATTACGAATACGAGCCATGCAATCCGATCAATCCATATGGGCGTTCCAAGCTGGCGGCCGAAGTGTATACACGGATGCACCTTGCCCGTTTTTATGTTGTGCGAACGGCGTGGTTGTATGCGTCCGGCGGACGCAATTTCTTGCACGCGATTCTAGGCGGAGCGGACAAATATGGCAAACTGCGCGTGGTGTGTGACGAGATCAGCTCTCCAACCTATGCCCCGGACCTGGCCGATGCGATCAACAAGCTGATTCGCACCGATCATTATGGCATCTATCACTTTACCAATGAGGGCGCTTGCTCCCGGTTTGCGTTTGCACGCCGGATCCTGGAATTGGCCGGCAAAAGTGATGTGCCGATCGAATCCATTACGTCCGACCAGTGGCCGAGAGCCAGTGTGCCTCCCTTGAATTGTGTGATTCGCAACCTGGCAGGCCGGCAGCTTGGAATCGAGCTGCGTCACTGGGATGAGGCACTGAGAGACTATTTTGGGTAAAAAAGCATCGGTCGTCATCCCTAACTGGAACGGTGTGGCGCACCTGCCGACGTGTCTCGATGCGCTGCAGCGCCAGCGGTTTACCGATTTTGAGACGATTGTCGTCGATAATGGCTCACGTGATGCGTCGCTGGCCCTGCTGGCACGCGACTATCCCCAAGTCAAGGTCATTGCCCTGCCCAAGAATCTGGGATACGCGGGCGGGTGTAACGTTGGGCTGCAAAACGCTGCCGGCCAAGTGCTGTGTATCTTGAATAACGATACCGAGGTTGAACCGGATTGGCTGGCCGAATTGGTGATGGCTCTGGAGCAGCATCCGGATGCAGGGATGGCCACGTCCCGGGTTCGCTTGTTCGATGACCGGTCCAGGCTGCATACCACCGGGGATTTTGTACGCGTCAACGGTACGTTTGACAGCCGCGGCGTGTGGCAACTGGATGAGGGCCAATTTGACCACCAGGAGTACGTTTTTGGCGCGGCCGGCGTCGCGCCGGCATTTCACCGGGCCATGTTGGACGACGTTGGCTTGTTTGATGCCGATTTTGGGAGCTATTGCGAAGACGTCGATCTAAGCTGGCGCGCCCAGTTGGCGGGGTACAAGTGTATTTATGCGCCGCGTGCCATTTTGTATCACAAGGTGAGCGCAACCGGCGGAGGTCCAACGGCATCGTTTTACGTGGCGCGCAATACCGTTTGGGTTTTGGCCAAGAATTTGCCCTCGACGATGTGGAAAAAGTATCGCGCCGGGATTGTCGCTGCCCAATGGTCCCGGTTTACGGATGCCGCCCGGTCGTGGCGCGGCGCTGCGGCAAGGGCAACGATGCGCGGCCAGTTGGCAGGAGTTGTGGGTTTGCCCAGAATGTTACATAAGCGTCGCTCGATTCAGGCGCACCGTCGAGTGAGTGACGACTATATCGAGTCTTTGTTTGTAGAGGTGTGAACTGTCTGACCGCCAAAAGGGATGGCTTTTTTGTGCGAGCCATTTTCTCGACGGGCGGCAGGGTTCGCACAATGGGGAGCAAATGATGACTGACTCGCCGTTCTTGTCCGTCGTGATTCCTACCTGGAACGAGCAGACTGTTATTCTGGGCACGCTGGAGACCGTTGTCACCTATTTGAACAAGCAGGAATATACGTCCGAAGTCATTGTGGTCGACGATGGCAGTTCAGATGACACGGTTCTGGTGGTTCAATCGTTCATCGAACAGCATCCTTCTGTTCAATTAATCGAAAACGATCATCGCGGTAAAGGGTATACGGTCCGCACCGGCATGTTGGCCGGCAAGGGCCGTTATGTTTTGTTTACCGATGCCGACCTGGCAACACCGATCTATGAGGTGGGCAAGATGATCGGCGCGCTGGAGGCGGGGTGCGACGTTGCGATTGGAACGCGCGAGGGCATCGGCGCGATGCGCGTGAACGAGCCATTTTACCGGCACGTGATGGGGCGGGTTTTCAACCTTGCCGTCAGGATCATTTCTGGCCTTCGTTTTCAAGACACGCAGTGCGGGTTCAAGGGGTTTCGCCACGAGGTGGCTCAAGACTTGTTTCACCGCGTGCGTTTGTACGGCCAAGATGCCAAGACGCTCAAAGGGGGAGCCGTGACCGGCTTTGACGTCGAAGTGTTGTACCTGGCTTTGCAGGCAGGATATCGCATCGAAGAAATTCCGGTCAAGTGGCGATATGGGACGGAGAGCAAAGGCAATCTCTTTGCCGATTCCGCGCGCATGTTTTGGGACGTGGTGCAAGTGCGGCGGATGGCGAGAAAAGGTGTCTATGAGGAAACAGAGTGAAAAAAAGCTTGTTTTATTCTGTCGAGTCGATAGTGCAACTGGATTCAGGATGAACCAGCTCAATTTTCCGCACGCGATACAGTGTATCCTCGATCAACCGGCGGTTGGCGGCTAGCAAGTCGGCAACGAGCCCGAGAATAAAGACCTGAAACCCCACGATCAACAAGATGGCAGCCAGAATGAGTGACTGCACCCTGCCGTCGCCCAGCCCCTGAGCATAATAGTATAAAAAACGGATGCCGATCAACGTTCCTGCCCCCAAAAAGAGCGACGCCAGGATGGTAAACGTCTTGAGCGGCTGGTAGACCAGATACAGGCGCAGGATGCTGGGTACTTGCTGCCGCAGGTACTGCGGGATACCGGAAAAGAGCCGTGAGGGGCGTGTGGGCAGATTGCTGCTCGTCGGCACGGTGGTGATGGTGATCGGCTTTTTGCCGCTTTGGATGATCGTCTCGAGTGTGTACGTAAACTCGGTGATAATATTCAGGCGTAATGCGGCATCGCGGCTGTAAGCGCGGAATCCGCTGGTTGCATCACCGACTCTTATGCCGGACAATGCACTGACGGTGTTGCTTCCCAGCTTTTGCAAGAGGCGCTTGGCCGGGGAAAAGTGGGCGACCGACTCGACGCCCCGATCTCCGATCACGAGATCGGCTTCGCTGTTGAGGATGGGGGCGACGAGCCTGGGGATGTCCTGACCGGGATATTGGCCGTCGGCGTCGGTATTGACAATGATATCGGCGCCCAATCGTAAGCAGGCATCCAATCCGGCGGCAAATGCCCGGGCCAGGCCACGGTTGATCTTGAAGCGCACGATGTGCTGGACGCCGCTCTGGCGAGCGACGGCGATGGTCTCATCGGTGCTGCCGTCGTCGATGATCAGCGTTTCGATGCAATCGATGCCGTCGATGTGATGAGGCAGCGCAGCCAGGGTGGCAGGAAGCGTCTGTGCTTCGTTCAAGCATGGAATCTGAATAATGAGTTTGGTCATACTTGGTCCTGGCTGGCTCCGGTCAGGGAAGCGGGTTTTCGGTGATTTCTCCCGTTACGGCGTCTATGTTTAGCAAGATGGTGCCTGTTTGCTCGACATCGTACAGACTCCATACCGGGTTGGGAACCGTGCTTGGGTAGACCAGACGAAAGTCCCATTCGACATCATCGTGCTTTTGAACGTACTTGATGCCTTCCTGGCTGCGCAAGTAAAAGTCTAGCACATCAGTGCTGTCCAAGGCGATTTGTGCTGTGTCAATCTCTTGAAACGTAAAATCAAATTCGCCTAGCGGACGCGCAACCGTTGCCCCGTACAATTCCCCATTGACGATCTGGACAAACAACTCTCTTTTGGTAGATGGTACTTGGAATTGATAAAACCATCCCAGCGAACCGGGCACGAGTCCCAGGTTATACTGCATGGCGCGAGATGGTTGGACACCGATCAAGACCGCTTCAGGGTTCCAGGAACGCGCCTGGTTTTGGGCGAGGGGAAGGGTTTCCATCGCGGTCAGAATGCGGCCACTTGGCGCCTCGGGTGGCGGAGCAACCGTCAGATTTGAGCCAATGGGCGATTCAAATAGCGAGGACGCCACGGTTTCAGTTGGCAAGGGCACAGGCGAGTTTGTGCTGCAAGCGCCAAGCAGTATGCTGATGACGATGAGTATGGAGCCGAGCTGCAGTGCTTTCACTGGGTGCATCCCTTTCTTGTATCATAGAAAACGAGTTCTGCTCCGGACCCTGTTCTCGAAAGGGTCACTATGTGGTTGTCTAGGTTCTGTTGACGTTTTGAATTGCGTCCGGGTTGTCATGCCCGAGTGTCTCTATCGAGCCTCTACAAACACACAAGAACCTGGATTCCCGCTAAAAACATGCGGGAATGACATCCCACAGTCTGCATCTATGTCGTGAAAGGAGCAAACTGGCCCGCTTGTGTGCAATCAATGTCAACAGAACCTAGCGAGACCAAGATGGCAAGCAGAGCGAACTTGATATACAGGACAAAGGGCTCTGTTTGGATCGCAGAGCCCTTTGTGTTCAGGTTAATTCAGGCGTGGCGTTACGGAATCATACCACTGTAGCTCATAGCCCAGTCACCGGTGACTACACCCAACTGTCCATCGCAAACCTGGTTGACGATGGCGACAATGGACTGCCCGCTGCTGGTTACTTCAAGGGAGACGGCTCCATTGTACTTGTTGGCGGTGAGGTGAGTATCGCCTGGCTGGTAGTAGAGCTTGGAAGCGCCCTCGGCGACCGTAACCGAGTAGGTTGTTCCGGCGAAGCCATAGCTGTCCGGGTTGTAGGTGATATCAATGGTCGCCGTTCCCGGCCCCAGGTTCTGGACGGTGAAAGCGGTGTTCCACCCATAGTGGTTCTTCATCACAACGGGCAGGCTCATCTGGCTTCCACCCGCGCCAAACGCTTCGTACGTCTGGGCCTGAGCCAGATTGGCTCCCGTCGCTTCGCTGACGATGGCAACGATTTTCCGGTCACCACCACTGGTGGTAATCGTCGCTGCGCCCTGCCACTTGGCAGCGTGGCTCTCTGCCGGCTGATAGAACTGGTAGGCAGCATTCGGCTGCAATGTCCTGTTAGCGGTTGTCCCGTCTGAATAGTTGACGGTGACCGTGGTGGCCTGAGTGCCTACGTTCTGGACTTTGAGGGCCGAGTTCCAGCCGTACCAACCGACGAGCAGGTCTGGGGCGTAAAAGGTATCCTTGCCCTCTGCAAATCCACTGTACGACTGCATCATTCCGTTGGCGGTGGCCTGGTTGACCACGACTACCAGGTTGGTCGTACCGTTGTCGGCACTTACCGTGGCGGAGCCGTTAAAGTTGTCGCCCAAGGCGCTGTACGCGGAAGTAGAGATGTCGTAATAACCCACACCGTATGCGGCGATGGTGTCGGTCTTGTCCGCACCGGTGATATAGCCCCCGTTCGCGTTATAGAACTTGATGGTGATGGCGACGGACGACGAACCGTCTGTATTTTGGACGGCAATCTCGTTGTTCCAGCCATAGTAATTGCGGACGACGGCGGGCAGGTACATTTTGGGCGAGCCGACGGACAACCCGGAGTAGCTGCCGTTATAGGCTGGCGTCGTGGTTGTCACCTGGTTGACAATGGCAGCAACGGGCTGGTCCGCGCTGACGATAGCCGCACCTTTGAACCCGGCCGCGATCTTGGTATTGCTGTAGCCCGGCAGGTAGAACAATTCGGAAGAGCCGGCAGAAATCGTTATCCTATCTGCATCCGTATTGCCGAGGCCTGTGCCTCCCGAAGAACCATCCGGCTTGTAAAAGTCGATCGTCACATGCGCATCATCTGCCCCGAGGTTCTGGACCTGGATAGAGCTGATCCACGTCCCAGATGCGCCTTGGGCGTTCGATTCGGTTTGTGCAAACCCAATGGCAAAAACCAACAAGGTAACCAATGCTGCATACTTGAAGTACTTCATCTGAATTCTCCTTTGCAAAAGTTATTCTAATAGTATACCTGTTGTAAATATAACCCAACTTGGTGATTTAGTCAATACTACGTTGGGAGTATTGGCGTTTTTTTGGTCAAAAGGGATGCCAAAGGCGGTATGCAAAGCATCAACAGGGCCTCGGCGACGGTATGCACCAGGCGTGCCAGGATAGCGATGGTGATGGCCAGGGAAAGGGGCATCACAGTGCTGAGCAGGACGGACATGGTCAGTTCTTTCAAACCCATTCCTTGAACGATCGAGGACAAGATGCCAACCGTGCTTGCGCCAACCCAGATGCTCACGAGGGGCCAGAAAGGAGCCGCCTGGTATATACTGGTGACCATAAAGTAAAAGAATATGCCACCGTTGATCCAGGCAAAGCTGTAGATGGCCAGAATAGCGATCAAGTGCGCCGGACGGATGGATTGGACTCCCTGGATCCATTTTTCTCGCTTGAGTCTGGTCAAGACTTTTTTGAGCCACACGGGAGAGGCCAGTCCAATGACCAATGCGATACCGGCCGAGAGGGCGACGATCAGCGGCCAAGTGAGAAATGAGTCCAGGCTGCAAGCCAGGGTAATCGTCCCATATGTCAGCAGCCCGCTGATGCTCAGTCCCAGCGTTTCCCACGTCGTCGCCAGCAAGACGATGGCCGCAGGCACCTGGCGTTCCTGGTACCACAACGTCCGGGAGCTGATGTACCAGATCATGCCCGGCAGTCTCTTGGGAAGGCAGGATAAGGCAAAGGCGGTGGCGTTGCCGGAAAAGGGCTGTGAAGCACCAAACCCGGTGATCAAGAGGTGCCAGGCGTAGAGCGCGGGCAAGGCGCCCAAAGGGAAAAAACAAAACGCCAGGGCAAATCGATGCCAAACGATCCGCCACTGGAAGGCGCGCAACGTGTCCCATTGAGAATAGATGCCGTAGGCCATAAATCCCAGAGATAACAGGACCAGGCCAGCGGACAGCACTTTTCGCCAGCCTGGCGTTTTTATTTGATTCAAGAGGGCGCGCCAGGCGCTCGATGCTTTGCTCAAATCAAGTTTCCTTGTGTACAAACGGAACCCGAGAGGCGCGGTTTCTAACCGTGCCTTGAGGAATCCGGGTTTTTGATTAGTAGCGAAACTCTGGTTTGCCTTTACACTGTATACAAACCGTTCGCGGGGCGTTTTCGGGCCCTTGACGGGAAAAGACGCGACGAGAATTCGTATAGTAATCGTTGTTCCACACGACCGGTAATGGCGTGGTGAATACATTCCCGAAATCGAATTCTGACTTGTGCAGCCAACAACAGGGGAGCACGCTTCCATCCCAGTTGATGGTCATTTGTTCCCACAGGTCGGCACAACTCCAAACGTTTTCGACCTGGTATGTTCCCTGCTTGTTGTCATAACACGAGTAAGCCGGATTTTCGGGCAACCATTCGTTAACCGCATCCTGGTCAGACGGGTTGATAAAGATGGGGGCGATCGAAAATACGTCAGCGCCCAGGTCTCTCGCCAGTCGGCGCACCTCGTGTATTTTATCCTCGTTTTTCCTGGTGACAAGCATTCTCACGTTGACAAAGGGGCGCGCGCTGTGCAAGGCCGCCTTGGCCTGGATAATTGCACGCGCCGCGGCGATAACGTGTTCCAGGCTGCCGCCAGACCGATAGCTTTCATACGTGGCCTGGTCTGCACCATCCAGTGAGATCAGGAGATCGGTTAGCCCTGACCTGACCAGTTTCTCCGCATTCTGGTTGTCAAAAGTGTTGAGATTACTGCTGATGCGAACCAGGATTTTGCGAGAGCTGGCATAGGCGATCAGGTCCCAGATTTGGGGATGCAGAAAGGGCTCTCCCCAGTTGAACAGATCGAGGTAGTATGTGTAGGGTGCAATGACGTCGATAATTTCCTTGTATCGTTCCAGGGGAAATTTGCCGGCGGACCGTCCCAGATGCTTTTGCCCGGTTGGGCACAAAGGGCAATTGAGCACACAATAGTTTACGGGGTCGATCACATACCGATAGGGCATACCTCGTACCCTGGATACGCGCAGCCAACGCTGGGTTTTGATTGCCAACAGGTTGAAAAACTTGCGCAGGGTCGTGACACGGATCAGGGCATAGACGTGAAACGCTTTTGTCTTTATTGAAGCGCCTATGCCTCGGGTCATGATTCTTTGAAGGAATAATCTGAATCTAGTCATCCATTTCATCATCGTTTCTTTCTATTTACCGGGTTTGCAAGATCTTGGCATACAAGATCAGACTCCGAGCGGTTTTTGACACACGACGGTGGCTTGCGAACCACGGCTTAAAAGATCGGCAAACCACAGATACGGCTTACTGATGAGACGCCATACCAGCTCACTGCCGCCATCGGTTCGCTTGCTTGAACCCGATCGAGGCATCCTGGCCCGGATGAGCGCTTTCAGGCTGAGCGCCCAAGCGCCATAAGAACCCGCCACACATTTTTTGGTCTGCCATTGAAACCCGACCTGTGTGAGGACGGCTCTCAATATGCGAGTCGGAAATACATAGAGATGCCTGGGAAAGTCCAGCCCGCTCCAGTACGCTCCAAACAAACGGGCGTCAAAGCTCTCAAGGTTGGGCAAGGTGATCAAGAGAAATCCTCCCGGTACGAGCAACTCGTGACACTTGGTCAGGACGGCCGTTGGCGAGTATGTGTGTTCGAGTACATCCCACATTGTGATCACGTCGAATGTTTCGGCCGGCAGCGAGGCCAAGACAAAGTCTCCTTCCAGCACGTTCAGGCCGTATTGCTGCCGGGCAACCGCAGCTATCTGCGGGGTCAGCTCGACGCCTGTCGTTTCCCAACCCCGTTCTTTCATCGCGGCGAGGAACTCACCTGTCGCGCATCCGATGTCCAGAACGTGTCCTTGGGGTTTCCATCGTTCGACAAAGCGGCATTTTTTGGCCTGGTAACGCCTGAACAATGCCTGCTGGATTCGATCCCGATCCATCGTTTGGGCCGTGGTATACGGCGCATAATTGGCCGGATAGTATTTGTGCATGTCTTGTTTCGCAGGACGTGGATCAAGACGAATCAATCCACACCCCGCACATTGAATATAAAAAAACGTCTCGTCGCCGTCCAGTTGCCGATCCTGGCCCCGGGCAACTATTCTACCCGCAACTGAACCGCAAAAATCGCAGGGAACCCTTTCCATATCACATCCTTTGTCTGGACTGGCCGGGATGGACGGGAATCCCGGCGTCAAACCTTCACCCGAGAACGAGCCGTTTGCCGGAGAGGGGATGTAGCTGTGATCGCCGGATCGTGATTGGAAATCGCGTATCTATGTCGCGCATCATAGAATGCCAAATCGCGATTCGGAAATCGCGGCTACCTACTCTCTCCGACAAACTGCTAGGGGTACAGAATGACGTCAACCCGGTTAAAATGATACACTGCCGGGGCGCCATCGCTGTGCTCGGCCAATGTGCGCTGCAAGGGTTCGCCGCCCAGGGGGCGGTTCACGACCAGCCATACTCGCGCCGATTGGGCGAGCAGCGCATCCAGGCGTTCCCGTGCAGCCTGACGATCGATGTCCATAAAATCCAAAATCCACCACCGGCTGTTCAGCGTCCACTCCTGGCTGCGCCAGTGATCGTTATCCAAAGGATAACCACGCGTCGGAACAGACACGTGGTGATCGCGAAAGTATAGATCAAATGGAATCTGGCCCAGTCCGGAATCAATCAAAATCAGATCATTTTCTCGTACATTGTCGGCTACAAGCTGCGCAGCCAGGTTCCATTCTTCTTTTTCGCCGGTCGTATACAGGTTGTAAACGGATACGCCGTTCGTTCCGACGATGACACACAACAACCCCAGCCCAACGATCCTCGCCCAGCCCTTTTGAAAACCCAGGCATCCGGCGGCGATGAGGAGAAGCAGCCCTTCGGATGCGAAAAGGACGGTACGGTCCAGGTAGACGGGCTTGATCAAACTGGCCGCATAGACGATGCCAATCGGGAGGGCGAAAATCAAGGCGGCCAGGCTCAGGGCTCGAAGCTGTTTGTGTTTGATCAGGACAACGACGCCAGCCAAAACGGCCAAGGGAAAAGCCAGATAGACCAGGTTGAATGGCCGGGTACCCAGTGAGGGGTGCCAGGGCGAGTTGGAAAAAAGAAAGGCGCTAGAAAAATTGAGCAGTGTATCCCGGATGGTACACCACGTCGGGCGGGCGATCCAGAAATATTGGTTGACGTGTTGGGATTGGAACAGCAGGACGGGCAGCCAAACCGCGTAGCCCAACCCGATTGCCAAAGTCGTGAGGAACAGGGGCTTGAGCCGGGCAGCATAGCGCCGAACGTGGAGGAAAAAGTAAATCCATTGTACCAGAAAAACGAGCGCTATGATGTTGAGGGTGTACAGGCCGGCCAACGAAGCCAGGCCGTAGCCTATCCAGATCCGTTTGCCGTTTTGCTCCAACCCCTTGAGAAAAAAGTAGCACGAAAACAAGCCAAGGGTAAAAGCAAGCTCGTACATGCGGGCCTCTTGCGCGTACCAGATATGAAGCGGCGAAATGGCCATTAGCAAGGCAGCGCCGAGCGAGAGGCGCAAGCCAAATAGCCTTTTTGCCAGTAGATAGGTGCCAACCACGCCCAACAACCCCGAGATGACCGAGAGAAAACGAAAGCCCAAGGCGTTTGGCCCGGCAATCTCGATGACCGCACGCAGCAGCAGGAAATAGAGGGGGGGATGTTCCATCGAGGCCATAAACTGGAAAAAAGAGAGCGCATCTTGCTGCGCGGTATAGATGCTATAGCTTTCATCCAACCAGATGCCCAGGTGACCCAGGTGGAACATGCGCAGGCTCCATCCCAAAAGAAGAACGGCGATGAGCGCCCAGGCTGCGATTGTTTTATTTCGCGCTTGGATCATTTTGACAAAACAACCGATCTACTCGGACGATTTTGGCCTGGATTCTGCCAGGCCCGTTTTCAGTCCTGAGAGAAAGACGGGAATGTTGGCCAAGTCTCGCTTGACTATTTTGCGCAGAACAACCCATCCTGCAAAAACAAACAGGGCCAAAAAAGGCAGCCTGTAGTGACGAATGTACAAAGGGACTGTGTTTTTGCCCAGGTTGTACCACTTGGAGCCGGGTTGGTGCTCGCTGCGGGAGACTTTGTGCCATACTTTGGCCGTGGGCATATAGAAAATCTTGTACCCTCGGTTTTTGATTCGGAAACACAAGTCGTAATCTTCTTGATAAGCCGGTGTGTAGATTGGATCAAACATGCCTACATCCTGGAGAACCTGGCGATGGATGAGCAAGGCGCAACCCGTCGCGCAGTCCAGTTCGCCGGGGTGGCTGAAGCGAGGCCCATCCATTTTGTCGAGCCCAATCATTTTGATCCGTGGTGGAAAGCGGGTTTTCCGCGCCCCGGCACACCATATCCGGGTTGGCTCGTCGTAATAATAGATCTTGGGCACCCATACTGCCGGTTCAGTGTGCTGTTTTGTATATTGTACCCATTCGTCCAGCAATTCGGGATCCACCGTCGTGTCATTGTTCAAAATAAACACAACCTCGGCACCTTGTCCCAGCGCCCATTGCATGCCAGCGTTGTACCCTCGGGCAAACCCCAGATTCTCTGTATGTTCAAGGATGCTGATGTCAGGGAACCGGGATTTGAGGATGACGCAAGTTCCATCGGTGGAACCGTTGTCCACGACGACAATGTGCATATTGGAATAGTTTACACGGTAAAGTGAATCGAGGCATTCTATCGTGTCCTGAACGTTGTTCCAGGTCACGGTGACAATGTAAACCGAGGGCGGTATCCGGGATGTCATTGTCCTACCTCGTAGACCCGGGCAAAATCCTGGATCAGTACATCCCAAAAGAAATGCTCTGTGTTTTCGGTTTGGCGGGTCAGGGGGGCGCGCCGGGGCATCTTGAGCGCATCGAGGATGCCTCGCGCCAGGGCGTCCGCGTTTCCCGGTTGTACCAGGATGTTTTC
>JAFGJF010000558.1 GCA_016929205.1 Anaerolineae bacterium | reverse complement strand
GTTCTATGGCGACGACAATGCGCGGGTGATTGTGCCAACATTGGCTGCCCGATCGCTGCTGGCCGATAGGCGCTGGGACGAGCGCGTGTTCCGCTGCTTGCTGGCCAATCTGCGCACCACAGGCATACTGGGGTTTCGCCGCGACCGCATCGATTACGAGCAACTCGTTGGGCACGAGCAGGACGCGTCTTCCGGCTGGGCTGCCTTTGGCCGGGAAGAGACAATTTCGTATGCCCCTCACTACCAGGCCTATCTGTGGGCGGCCTATCTTTTGGCCTATGCGCTGACCGGATATGACCCATTTTTGCAGAAACCCAAACATGCTATGCAGATGACGATGGCCGTTTACCCGGCATGGCGGTGGACGAACGGCTTTACGCAAGAGATGGCGCGGATGCTGCTGCCGTTGGCCTTTTTGCTGCGGATCGAGGATACGGCGGAGCATCGCGTGTGGCTGCAACGGATTGCCGACGATCTGTTGGCGCAGATGCAGCGCTGTGGCGCGATTCGCGAGCAGTTGGGACCGCTGGAGACCGGCGCGTATCCCCCTCCGCAGTCGAACGAGGCCTATAGCACGGCTGAAGCGTCGCTGATCCAGTCGAATGGCGACCCGGCCTGTGATCTGCTGTATACGACCAACTATGCTTTCTTGGGATTGCACGAGGCTGCAGCGGCGGCAAAGAGCGTGGGATGGTTGCCAATGGCCGATGCAGCGCACACGGCCGAGGGCCGGCTGGCCGATTTTTTGTGCCGGATCCAGGTTCGTTCCGAGGCGCATCCCTATCTGGATGGGGTATGGATGCGCAGTTTCGACTATGAACGGTGGGAGTATTGGGGCAGTTCGGCCGATCTGGGCTGGGGCGCGTGGTGCGTGGAGTCAGGCTGGACCAATACCTGGATCGCGACCGTGCTGGCGATGCGACAGCTCGATAGATCGTTGTTTGACGTGGTGAGTAAGCAGCAAGTGGCTGTGCCGTTTTCTCAATTACTGGCAGAAATGATGGATCAGATAGAGCCAATTTCAGGAGGCAAAACATGATGATCGAACTGGCACGACTGCACAATCGTAAGACCGGCCGGGCATCGTCCTGGGACACGACGGGACGGAACAACGATGCCTGGCTGATTCCACCGGGGGAGTCTGTGGTCCTGGCGGACATCAAGGGACCGGCGTGTATCACGCACATCTGGATGACTCAGCCCAACCATTACCGGGAAGCGTTGATCAAGATCACCTATGACCATGCCTCGTATCCCAGCGTGCTCTGTCCGCTGGGTGATTTTTTCTGCCTGGGACACGGGATAGTCAATTCTTTCCAGTCGCTGCTCTTTTCCGCTTCAACCCGATCGAATTACCAGTTCAACCAGGGTGCAGCGCTGAACTGTTATGCGCCGCTGCCTTTTGCCGAACGGGCCATGGTCGAACTGGTCAATGAAAGCGATGAGCCGCACCGGCAGTATTTTTACGTGGATTATGAGACGCTGGACACAATGCCGCCAGAGCTGGGCTACTTTCACGCCGAGTTTCGTCGCACCAATCCTTTTGGCGGTTGGGGGCACGAGATCGTCGTCAACCGGCCGGAAGCCAACATCGTCAACAAGGAACGATTGGCTTGGGAGAACAACTATGTGATCCTGGAAACTAGGGGGCGAGGCCATTATATCGGCTGTAACCTGTCGGTAACCAATTTTCAGGGGACGTGGTGGGGCGAGGGTGATGATATGATCTGGGTGGACGGCTACAAATGGCCACCCGACCTGCACGGCACCGGCAGCGAGGATTACCTGAACCAGGCCTGGGGAATGCAAGAAAACGCGTTTTTGCGCAATGGTTCTTCGATTTTTGAAGGGCGGACGCTCGAGCCCGGCAATACGGGGCAAAATCTGTGGCAGCGCGGCAAGGGCTACCAGACCAGCTATGTGTTCCACATTGAAAACCCGGTGCGCTTTGGCAAAGAGATCAAGGTCACGATCGAGCACGGTCACGGCAACCACCTGGCGAACGAGATGAGCAGCGTGGCCTACTGGTATGCCGACGCGCCCACCAAGGTGGTCGACCCGCCGCCAGTGGCGCAGCGCAAGCCGGTCTTGCGCGACAACCAGAACAACTGGCTGTACGACGAACAAAACCAATGTCCGGGCAAGCCGGTCGAGATCAATGACGAGATGCAGCAGATGAAAAGCCAATGGGCAGACAAGGATGCCAAGTGAACGTCTTTATGGGCACTGACTTGGAAGGTGTGGCCGGCGTGGTCTCGTTTACCGACCAGGCGTACTCGGAGGGCAGCTATTACGACGCGGCCAAAAGGCTGCCTCGAGAAGCGCTTTTTTCACACTCACCGGCCCTGGCCCTTTTGTCAGTGGTCTGAACGAGGCCGTACGGCGTCGTTTTTTGGCTCTGGCCAAACAGGTGTGAGGAGATGGGGGCGATGCCTTTTGCGATCCGGGACGTGGATAGGGCGATCTATGAGGACCAGTTGGCGGGTTTTTTGCCACCCAAACTGATCGACATTCACACCCACGTGTGGCTCAAAGAATTTGTCGGCGAGAGCGAGGGGACAGGCCGCACGGTCAGTTGGCCGTCGCTCGTCGCCGAGGACAATCCGATCGCAGATCTGCTGGCAACGTATCGGCTAATGTTTCCCCGCCAAAAGGTCACGCCCCTTGTTTTCAGCTCGCCGAGCCGCGGCCTGGATTTTGAAAAAGCAAATGGCTACATCAGCCGGGTTGCTGGTCAATTCGGTCTGCCTTGCCTGCTCGTCAGTACCCCGGAATGGACGACAGAAGAGTTGGAACGCCGTGTCGAGCGCGGCCGATTTCTGGGCCTCAAGCCGTATCTCAGTTTTGCGCCGGCGCACCTCTCCGCAGCCGAGATCACGATTTACGATTTTTTGCCTCACGATCATCTCGAGGTGGCCAATGCTCACGGCTGGATCGTGATCCTGCACATTCCTCGCCCGGCGCGCCTGCGGGATCCGGTCAACTTGGAGCAGATGCGCGAGATCGAACGCCGCTACCCCAAGGTGAAATTGATTGTCGCTCACGTCGGGCGGGCGTATTGCCGGCAGGATGTCGAGGCGAATGGCGATCATCCAAATGCGTTTGACGCGCTGCGGGACACGGAGCGGATGTTGTTTGATTTCAGCGCCAATACCAATGCCTGGGTGATGGCGCGGTTGATCCGCACGGTCGGACCCAGGCGCGTCCTGTTTGGCAGCGATCTGCCCATTTTGCGCATGCGCATGCGTCGTATTTGTGAGAATGGTTTCTATGTCAACCTGGTTCCGCCTGGCCTCTATGGGGATGTGAGCGGCGATCCACACATGCGCAAAGTCAGCCCGGATGAAGGGGCCAGATTGTCGTTTTTTATGTACGAAGAGCTGCTGGCCTTTCGCCAGGCAGCCGAGGAAACCGGGCTGGATGGTGCGGACCTGGAAGATGTGTTTTACAACAACGCGGCAAGGGTTTTGGGGTTTGTGTAACTGAATTGGCTCACGCCAACACATGTTGCCTCAAGAGAGGAGCAGAACATGGGGATCAGCCTTGGACTGGTGGGATTGGGTGCCTTTGGCAGTGCATTCGCGGATCTGTTTATGAGCCATCCGTTGGTGGATCGGATCGCATTGTGCGACCTGGAGCCGGAACGTATGGCTGTTTTTGCGCAAAAGCCGGCGTGGAAAAAAAAAGTTCGATCCCAAGGATGCGTACACCTCGCTGGACGACATCTGCAAGAGTGATCTCGACGCGCTGGCAATCATCACCCAGCCATGGCTGCACGCGCCGCAGTGCATTCAGGCGATGGAGGCCGGCAAGCACGTCTACAGCGCGGTGCCGATTATCAGCATTCCGGACGGCAAAGAGATCCTCGAATGGTGCGACAGGCTGGTTGAGACCTGCCGCCGGACGGGGATGCACTATATGCTGGGAGAGACGACGTTTTATCGGCCGCAAGCCATGTACTGCCGTCGCCGCGCGCGAGAGGGGGCGTTTGGCCAGTTTGTGTACAGCGAAGGGGAGTATTTGCACGACGCCGACTCACCGCACAGCAACTTGCGGGAAGTGATGAGGCGGCGGCTGACGGGCAAAGCCGGGGAAGCGTGGAAAAACGTGATCGGTCGTTACAAAGAACGCGGCGTACGCAACGGCCCGATGCATTATCCCACCCATTCGACAAGCGGGCCGATCAGCGTGATGGGGGCGGCGCAGCCGGGGGTGCGAGCCACCAAGGTCTGCGCCTGGGGATATGCCGATCAAACTGAGGATCCGTACGTCTCTGCCAACTTGCATGCTTTTAGCAACGAGACGGCACTCTTTTACATGAGCAATGGATCGACGATGCGGATCTGCGAATACCGGCAGATCGGGCATCCGGGGCGCGAGATGTTTCGTCTCTACGGCACGTTAGGCAGTTTCGAACACGATCAGTGGCTGGATAAACAAGGCCCGACCCAACTCACGGTGGACGAGATGCGCGATCCACTTCCCGATGAGGTTGTCGAGGCGTTTCAAGCCTGCAGCGGCGAGTCCCGCTTTTATGGCGGACACGGCGGCTCGCATGCCTACCTGGTGCACGAGTTTGTCGACGC
>JAFGJF010000081.1 GCA_016929205.1 Anaerolineae bacterium | reverse complement strand
TGGCCGAAAGCGGTTCGGGGGCACGCGGCACAGGGATATCGTTGCCGTTCAACGTCGCCGGTTTCCCGACGTCGGCAAAGAGCATCAGCTCCAGGCGCGGCGCAAAGACAATGCCGGCAATCGGTTCCAAATCACGATCCAACAAGCCGACCGAGATGGCCCATCCGGCCATACCCTGGCTGTAGACGTCCGTGCCGTCGATCGGATCGATGGCAAAGGTGTATGGCTTGTGCGGATTAAAGAATCGGCTGGTTTCTTCGGTCAAGATATTGGCGCCGGGGTAGAGGCGGGATATGCGCTCAAAGAGGTCATCTTCGACTTGCTTGTCGGTTTTGGTGATGACCGATCCGTCGCCCTTGTAGCCTCGGTCGGCATAGCTCATGCTGCGCTGCGCATCGAGCGCGATGCTGCCCGCCGCCCGCACGTGTTCCAGCAGATTGTTGATAGAGTCGATTCGATCAGGGCTCATCTTGAACGAGCCTCCAGCCAAGTTCGTAGGCGGATGAAAGTTTGATATGCTTTCTTTTACCACAGTCCCGGCAGCAGCGCTCGGCGCTCGGGTGGATAGTCGGCGAACTGTTCCCGGTACCAGCGGTGGTGGGCGTATGCGCGGGGCACGAGGTTGGCCGCGACCCAGGTGGCAAAAGCCAGGCCGGCCGGCGACCACGTCGCCATCGCCCAGCCGATCCACTCGATCATCTCTCCCAAATAATTGGGACAGGAAATCCAACGGTACAGCCCTCCTCTCGGGATGGCGTATCCGGTTTCGCCGGGCTGGCGCAGGGCATAGAGGGTGCGATCCGCGTGGCGGTTGATGGCGTGACCGGTGACAAAGAGGACCAGGCCGGCCTGAAAGCGCGGATCGATCAGCCACCCGGATGGATAGCCGCCGGAAAACGAGGACAGGTAGCGGCCATTGAGGTAGCCGTTCACGGCGTTGAATACGACGGCCGCCCCGGCGATGAGCAGAGGCATCCGTTTGCCGGTGTGATGCAGCCGGAACGGGTAAACAAAAGCGCGGTAGACATAGTGCGCTTGCCAGAGGGCAAACAGGATCCAACCGCCCACCGTATCTCGATACTCGCCGGTGACGAAACACGCGGCAAAGACCAGCGATGCCGGCGCCTCCATGATCAGCCAGCCCAACCGGTTGTCGATCGTCGGCCCCCAGCCCTTGCGGGTGTGGCGTCCATAGGGAGCGACGACGAAAAACAGGACGGCGGCGGTGAGCGCCGCAAGGGCGAACCAGCCGGTAATCAGGGCATCATAGAGTTCGCGTTCGCTCATATTCCTCAATCCAGTCCAACGTATCGACGACCGTATCTTGTAATGGACGCGGGTGGTAATCCAGGTCTCGTGTCGCTCGCGCGTGGCTGATGCAGCGGTTGCTGCGCAGCGGTTTGAGCGCCGCCGGCGTGTAAAAGGGCTGCTTTCCGGCCAGGCGGCTCACTGCCGTCACGAACGAGGCCCCGGCCCGTGCCAGCCACATAGGCACGACGAGCCGGGGCGCGCGTGTGCCGTTGTGCTGCTCAACCAGTTTTGCCAGGTCGCGCAGCGAGGCCCAGTGCCCGCCCAGGATGTACCTGGCTCCACTCGGCGCCCGCGCCGCCGCCTGCAGCGCGCCCTGCACGACGTCGCGGACATCGACCCAATTGAACCCGCCCTCGACCAGTGCCGGCAGTTCGCCCCTGGCGAGCGCCCGAAGGCCGGCCGTAGCAAAGCCGCAGCGATAATCATACGGGCCCAGGATGGCGGTGGGATAAAGGATCACGGCATCCAGTCCGCGTGCCAATCCCTGGCGCACCTGCTGCTCTGCCGCGGCCTTGGAGCGCGCGTAGGGCGGGCAGCGGCGGTCGTCCCGCGGATCGCAGCGGTCGTCCCGCGGATCGCAGCGGTCGTCCCGCGGATCGCAGCGGTCGTCCACCAGCGGGCGGGACTCATCGACGGGCGCGCTCAACGGCCTATCGTTTAGCGCTTCGATCGAGCTGAAATGGACGAGACGCGAGACCCCGCAGCGCAGGCACGCCTCCACCACATTTTGGGTACCGGTCACGTTGACCGCTTCCAGGCGCGGCCAGGCATCCATCGAGATCGAGACGTGCGCGGCGGTATGATAGACCGTTTGCGCGCCGGCAAAGGCGCGGCACAACGTTTCCTGGTCTCGGACATCACCCTGAACGATCTCGACATCCAGGCCCTGTAACGCCCGCTGGTCGTGATGGATCAGGGCGCGTACCTTATCTCCGCGTGCGAGCAGCACGCGCACCAGATTTGCGCCGACGTGTCCGGCTGCGCCGGTAACGACAGTAATTGTCACTCGAACGTGCACCTCAACTAGTAAACCCTTTTGAGGGCCACTAGTTTCTTTATCTGATCCTGGTGGCTGATCCTAGTCATTATGCGACGCGGAAGCTGCGTCGCCACGGCCTGAGAGCCAGCAAGATGCTGGCGTTCCTTTCTTTTTTGGATGATGTCACATTGTAGCGACAAGTGAGCTCTGAGGCAAACGGTCTCCTGGGAACGTGTGGTATCGTGAACCACCAGACGGTCCCCCTCTACAAGTCTTGAGCATGTATGTTTAGATTTTGCATAAAATATTAAAAATCTCAATAGACCCTTGACAAAAGTTAATACGTGTGATACAATCGTAAATGCCAATGTGAAACGACGATTTGGTGTTTTCCACAAACACACCCTCTATATTGCTCACCTGAGCGATCATCGACAAAGGAGAGAAACCATGACGGAGCAAGCAGGCCAAATTGCGGTGTACGATCCTTCAATGGCGGCCAAGGTCGCGGCGATGTTTAACGATTTTAACGAACTGTGGCCGGGCGGTTTTACCGAAGGCATTCCCTACGACGAGCAGCGCGTGCACGACTGGCTCGACAAGACGTCGGCCATTGCCGATCTGATCGCGCTCGACGCACAGGGCGAACCGGTCGGCTACTGCGGCCTGTACCCGCACTGGCGTGACAAGGGAGCTTGTTTCGTGACCATCTTGGGCGTCGTGCCTCGCGTCAAGGGCAAAAAGTTTGGCAAGCGGCTCCTGCTGCGCGCCGTTGACCTGGCCCGTGAAAAGGGGATGCAGCGCCTGGACCTGGGCACCTGGCCGGGCAATATGAACGCCGTGCCGCTCTATAAAAAGATCGGCCTGTTCTGGGTGCCTGAGACGAGCGTCTATATGCAGAATTACATTCCTGCCCTGACCCAGATCCCGCTGGCCAAGGCGTGGTTTGACAAACATCCCGACTGGTACGGCTGTTTCCAGCGCGAGCTGGCCCAAGCGCCGGACAAGCATATCGTCGACGGGATGGAATTGTACACCTATGTGTTCGAGGCCGGCGAGGACCGGCTGGTGGGTGAGGCCGATCGTTACGGGTGGGGTATCTGCGGCATCGAGCGCATGCTGGATGGGCAGACAATGGCGATCAAGACCCGGCTCCGTTCGCACGAGATTCTGATCGGCATCCCCAACGCGATGACGATCACGATCGACAATCATACCGGCGAGGATCTGTCGGTGACACTGAGCGCCGAACCGTTCAAAGGCATGCGCTGGCTGGAGACGCCTTTTCCACTGGCCATGACCGTCGAGGATGGCGAGACGGTGAGACTTTCCCGCGAGTTTGTCGTCGACGAGACGGCGGAAACGTTTGGGCGCGAGGCGTCCGAGACGATCAAGTCGCGGATCATTTTTGGCGGGCAGGTGGTCGACCTGGTGACCGGCGGCAAGATCCGGCCGGCGGTCGCGCTTTCGTGCCACAATGGCTACCAGGTTGTCCCTGCCGGGAGCGAGACCAAGGTTTATCTCGACCTGCAAAACTATGCCGAGACGGCGCTCAACGGGCGGGTCAACGTTTTTGTCGAAGGGCTGCCCGGCAGCCAGCAGTTCGAGTTCGCGCTGGCAGCCAAAGAAGTCTCGGGCATCGGCATTCCCATTACGGTGCCGGCCGACCTCGAATCGCCCGTTTTGACCGTGCACGCCAGGCCGTCGATCGAGGTGGACGGCACGACAGCAGCTATGCCGACCTATCGTCTTCCCGTCGTTGTCGATGTGCGCGATTTGGCCGTCGTCGTCGAAAATAACAAGGGCGATGGGCTGCACCTGCTGACCGACGCAGTCGACGTGTACGTCAATCTCAAAGGGGGCAACGTCAACCTGGGGCGACGGTCGCTGCCCGGGATCGGAAAACGGGCCAATTTTGAAGCCGGCCCACCCTTTGGCATGAGCCAGGACGGCTCGATCGTCTACGACTATCGCGTCGCGCGCGAAGGCAAGACGCTGACCCTGGCCCTTTGCGCCGCCAGCGTGCAGTTCCCGGGTCTCCAGATTCGCAAGTGGATCCGCGTCACGCCCGGCGTGCGCGAGATCGAGCACTGGGTCGAACTCGTCAACCTGCAGGCCGAGGGCACACACATCGTTGGCGGGCGGCTGCACACCGGCGGCGGGGGCGGGATCTCGCTCAACCCGTTCGGCGAGATCGCGCGCTCTTTTACGCCGATCGATGGCAAAATCGTCGAATGTGATGGCCAGATGCCGTTTATGAACGAAAACATGGTCCCGCAGACGCCCGAGCATTGGCCCGAGACGTGGACGGCCGTGCAAGGGTTGGTTGATGGCAATTTTGCCGCCTGGATGTGGCAGCCGGATCGCATCTCTAAAATCAACGTCTCGCAGGGGATGATGTCCTCGCTAGAATGCGAGACACAGCAGTTGCAGCCCGGCGATGCGGTCAGACTCTTTCACACCTGGTATGGGTTTTCTTATGTCTCGCTGACCGACGTGCGCTACCGCTGGAACCAACTCGTCGGACACCTCGCGATGCCCAGCAACGAACAAAACTATGGCTTGTCCACCACGCCGCCGATCGAGGTCAAATTGGTCGATAGCAACGTCGTGTTCAGCGGTGAAACGGTGCGAAAACAAATCACTTTGAATTTCATCACCCCTTATCCGTTGCCCGGCGAACTGCGTCTCAAGTTGCCGGCCGGATGGGGCGGCGCGTTTCTCACCCCGGACGGCGTCCAGGGGACAGTGCCGCTGCCTGAACCTGTACCCGGCACGCCGAGCGTGCTTGATGTGGAATTGGCCGTGCCGGCAGCGGCGGATGCTGCTGCGGCGCTGCTGCAACTGTGTTTCAATGGCGAGTACGATATCTGTTTCGATCTGCCATTGCTGCTGGCTGCTGGTCCCGAGGTCGCCGTGGAAAAACAGACGCTTGAAGGGCAGGATGTGCTGGCTGTTTCCAACGGCACGCTGCAGTTCAACGTGCTTGCCGAACGGGGCGGCAACCTGATCCGGCTGCAAGATGCGCAGGAGCGTTCTTTCCTGGTCGACAATTTCCCCGAGGTGGTGCCCATGTTTTTTATCGATCACCACATCGGCGGCATCCAATCGATCGTGTTCGGCCGGAATGGCGATATGCCCTTTGTCGAGCCGGAACTGGTTGAGGCCGAGATCGTGCAGGAAGGAGCCTGGAAGGGGGCGCGGGCCTCGTGGGTGGTGGACAACATAGAAGCGCTCAAGGGGCAGCAATTCAGCCTGTGTTACCTGACGTTGCCTGGGTCGCCCATCGTGCGCGTCAACCTGTCACACCACAATCCAACCCCGAGGCGGATCGAATGGGTGGGACTGCTGTTTGTGAACCTGGCGCTGCAGGGAGAGTTGGCGGGTACGATCATCCAGACGCCGGGCGGCACGCAGGCGTGGACCCGAAATTACGTGCCCAAGCCGTTTCTCAGTCTTTCCAGCCTCAAAGAGCCCTGGGGCCGGGTCTCCAAGGGCGATCAATCTCTGTCCGTGCTGGCGGTAAAAGGGTCTCGCGGCACGACGATGCTGGCCGATCTGCAGCAACTGATCTGTGGATTGCTGGCGGGCGTCCCGGTGACGGAGCCTTTTGGCGATACCGATATCGAGTTTGCCGTGGTCATCAACCAGCCGGAAACGCAGGTCGAGATCATCCGAGAGGCGCTGGCGCAGGGTTAGTGGCATTTGCCCTGATAACAGGACGGTTCTGGTAGGGCATCACCGGGGCCGTCCTGTTTTTGTGTTATTGGGGGCACTTTTTCGGCACAAGAGTGTTTGTTCTTTGAGGTAAGCGCTCTAGTCTCCGTCTCGGGGACACTTGGGCACCAACCGAACATTCTCGACATTCGGTGATTGACCGTATCTTGGAAATATGATAGAATCGAATCGGTAATACCAAAGCAGTATCGATTAGGAGGTCGTATGGAAACAGTCACAGTGTCCCCCAAGTATCAGGTTGTGATCCCGCGATCCGTTCGTGACTCCCTTGGCATTCGTCCGGGGCAAAAGGTCCAAGTTATCCATTACGGAAATCGCATCGAGCTCATTCCGCTGCGATCGGTACAAGAGATGCGAGGATTTCTCAAAGGGATCGACACAACTGTGGTGCGGGAGCCAGATAGGCTATGAACGTCGTTGATTCTTGCGGATGGCTAGAATACTTGGCTGATGGCCCGAACGCGGATTTTTTTGCACAGGCAGTTGAAAATGCCGGCGAACTGGTCGTGCCAACAATCAGCATTTATGAGGTGTTCAAATGTGTCCTACAACAGCGAGATGAGGATGCTGCGCTTCAAGCGGCTGCGGTTATGCAGCAAGGAATGGTGGTGGTGCTTGATCCAACGATGGCTCTAAACGCCGCCAAGCTTTCGACCGATTTTAGGTTACCATTGGCCGATAGTGTCATATTGGCAACAGCGTGGGCATACAATGCGACTTTGTGGACTCAAGATGCAGATTTCAAGGGCATCGATAGCGTGCAATACGTTGAAAAAAGATAAGGTCTGCCAAGTGTGATGAAACAGGAAAACAATTTGAGGCGTTCAAAGAGAAATCGCGAGCGGATGCTGCTCAAGTCAGAAAAATGCGCGATGCGCTCGTACGTTGTGGAGGCAGTGGTATTTTATTGACGCGCTGGATTCCGTGCGTGCGGGCAAACCGCGAGCGTTTGTTGGCACACGTTCGTATGTCAGGTGCGCTTTGTTGACGGTTTTACGATCGGGGCTATGACAAGGGGCACCGGTGGATATAGAGTGCCAGCCATTGTGACCAAATCACCAAGCAAGGTTATGTGTGGTCGTGGAGTAGTGTGTGGTCAAAGTCATACTGAACGAGATGGCAGCCCGGTATGCGCGTTCGCTTGAAAAGCTGTGTGGGATTCAGAGCACGGTCAAAGACGTGCACCCTCTGTTACGACAGTCGTTTCCCGTGGCCCTGGTAGAAAACGACCAGTTCTTTGTCTTTGACGTGGATCCGTCGCGCCGGCAGTACATCCCGATCAAACAAGCCCCGGTGCCGATGCCCGTTCCTGCCGGCGTCAGAGCGGCTTTTCCGCTTGACTGCTACGACGACAGGTCTGCCTGTGTGGTGACGGGCGACGTCTTTGACTCGCTTGCCGGCTATGCGACTATTTTGCACGAGTTCGTGCATTGTTACCAGTGGCAGACGTGCGAGCCCAGGCTCAAGCAGACGCTCACGATTGCCCGCAAGGCGCAGGCGGCGAATGATTATATGTGGGAGATAAACTATCCTTTTCCATACACCGATCCCGGGTTCGTCAAGGCATATCGATCGTTTTTGAACGCAACCCATGTCGAGATGCACGGCATGGTGCTGGAGAGGCGAGCTGCGCTCAAGCAGTGCCTGGATGAGGGCGATCGTGAGTATCTGACCTGGCAAGAGTGGAAAGAGGGGTTCGCGCGCTGGATCGAGAATCAGATCCGGGTGCGACTGGGCGTGGAGGAAAATCACGGTGGGCAGCAAGAACCTTTTGACCGGGTGGTGTTTTATGAGGGTGGGGCGCGCTTGATCGCGTTTTTGGGCCGAGATGATCCCGGCCTGGTTCTGGACATTGAACGTCTCTTTCTGCGGATGTTATCAGAGCGTTAGGGAAACTTTTGATAGTGTACGAAATATGAGAACGCACCTATCTTTGGAGAGGAAAAACAATTTTGAATCCGAATAGAATACGTCTTTTCCTGTTGGTCTACGTGCTGCTGGTGATCGTGGTCTCTTTTCTGCCAAGCAATGGTGAGCCCTCAACCTTACCGATTGACAAGGTCGGCCATTTTATCGCCTATGCCGGGATGGCCATCCTGGCCATGCTCAGCTTCGACACCTGGCCGGCCCGGCTTGCCGCCTTCGCCGGGGCAATTGGGCTGGGGGCCCTCTTGGAATGGGGGCAGTCGTTTATCCCCGGGCGCGAGATGTCATGGCTCGACGAACTGGCCAATACGTTGGGTGTGCTTGCCGGCGCTGTGGGGTTTCGTCTCTGGGGTCGTGCTTTGTTCGACTGGGCCAGATTGCGTCTCAAGTGGTAGGACGCGTATGCGGACAGGGATACGTTTTCGAAAAACGAGTTGAAACAAGTCAGATGAGTATAGGGTCGGACCTACAAATCCAAAAGGTGAATCCGACCGTCGAGGACGCGCAAAGGCTGATCGCGGAACTGGACGCGTATCAATCCTCTTTGTATCCACCCGAGAGCAATCACCTGGACGGCATTGCAGAGCTGGCCTCGCCCAACGTCACCTTTGTCGTGGCTTACCATGATGGGCAGGCAGTGGGGTGCGGCGCGGTCAAGGTGATAGGGAAGGGGGCATATGGCGAGATCAAGCGTCTGTACGTCTCGCCGTCCTCTCGAGGGCTGGGGATCGCCAAGGCGGTGATGGCTGCTCTCGAAGCGGATATGATCACCCAGGGCATCGACGTGACCCGGTTGGAGACCGGGATCCACCAGGAGGCGGCGCTGCGGCTGTACGACCAGTTGGGCTATAGGCGGATCGGACCATTCGGCGCGTACAGGGAAGACCCGCTGAGCATCTTTATGGAAAAGCGGTTGGGTTGAGGTCCGGGCATATGTTGCCAGGAATTTTGAATGGCAGTACAATGTGTCAAGATGCCCAGCTTAGTTGATGCAGGAGCGCAAGATGATCGAATATACCAAGAAGCAAGGGCAATACCTTGCCTTTATCTATCATTACACCAAGATCCACCGTCAGCCGCCGGCAGAGCTTGACATACAACATTATTTTGGGGTGGCGCCGCCGTCTGTTCATCAAATGATCTTGAGGCTCGAAGAACGGGGATTTATCAGTCGCATTCCAGGACAGCCACGCACGATCAAGGTGTTGATCCCGCCAGAGCAGCTACCTCCGCTGGAATGATTCTGTGAGCGAGGTTTGATATCACAACACGTCGCCGTAGTTGATCGGTCTGGTGGGCATCGTCAAGACGCGTTCCTGTCCACAACCGAGATGAAAACGTTATGGAGGTGATACAACGATGGACGCATACCTGGAAGAGATCCTGTTTGCCGTGCCGTTCCTGGTTACCCTCCTGCTTGCCGGCGGATTGTGGTGGATGGCCTGGCGCGCCTCCGAGTTTCGTGGTTTCTGGGGCTGGCTGGCGGCTGGGCTGACCGCTAACGTTGCCGGCAACGTGGTCTGGATCGTCCACGACATGGCCACAGGGACGGTGCTGCCCCCGCTGTCGTGGGTCGATCTGTTGTTCGTGGCCCGTTACGTCTGTTTTGGCATCGCGTTTCTGCTGTACCCGGCTCCCTGGCCTCGACAAAAGCTGCTGGAGGTGGGCGGCGTGATCGTCTTGACGGCGCTGGGCGTCTGGGTGTGCATCTATCGTACCGAGTTTGTGTTCGTCAAACGCGACTGGGACCAGGTGCTGGGTGTAGCCATGTACCCCGTGTTCGACTTGGGCCTGATCTATATGTTGTCGGCGCGCTGGCGCGAGATGTCCACCGAGCCGTGGCGGCGTTCACTATTCCTGTTGTTTTTGTCTGCGCTGTCCTATGGTGGTGCCAACGGGATCCAGTTTTGTGTGCGGATGGCCTCGGTGGATGATAGTTCGAATTGGGCGACCCTCTTTTGGTTTCTGTCCGACGTGTTGATGATTGCCGCCATCGTGTGGTTTGCGCGGCGGCGAGAGGACCGGCCGGAGATAAAAGAGGACCCGGATGAGATTTCCGAGCCACAACGATTGTGACTCAGAATAGGTTAACACATCCGCGAGGGAGACTAGATGCAAATCGAGCGAGCGGCGACCCAGGACGCAGCCGAAATCCTCGCCCTGCAAAAGCTGGCCTATCAGAGCGAGGCGGCGATTTATAACGATGATACCATCCCGCCGTTGGTGCAAACGCTGGAGGAGACGCTGGCCGATTTCGCCGGGCAGATCGTGATCAAGATCGTGGACGGCGGGCGCATCGTCGGCTCGGTGCGCGGCTACGAGCAGGATGGCACCTGTTACGTCGGCAAGTTGATCGTGCACCCCGATAGCCAGAACCTCGGCCTGGGCACGCGCTTGCTGCGGGAGATCGAGGCCGTTTTCGATCGTGCGGCGCGGTTTGAGCTGTTCACCGGCAGCAAAAGCGCCAAGAATCTGTACCTGTATCACAAACTGGGGTACGTGCCCTTTCGTGAGCAAGCGATCTCGGACCACGTGTCGCTCATCTTTTTAGAGAAACGAGGCAAAAACGCTGAATGACCAAGTTTGACACATTTCCACTCGAATTGATGCCCGAAACGCTTCTCGGCGAGTTGGAACGTGACGACGGGCCGGCCCCGATTGCCGGCGCTCCGATTATCGGCGCGGTCTGGTACACGGCCCACGTCGAGGGCGACGGGCTGGTCTACACCTTTCCCGCTGGCACATTGGTTGGTGCTGGCACTTTGTGCGCCGACATGCTGATCGCGGGCCAATACCTGGGCGTGTTTATACTGACCTTGCAGGAAGGGGCTGCCGGCCCGCGCTTTGGGCTGCTCTTTTCCGGGCTGAATCAGTGCTCCTTCCGAATCCGGATGCCGCTGGAAGCGGTCCACCAGAACCGCTGGCGCTACGACCGTGAAGGGGCGTGGCTCAAGCCGATGTGCTCGGGCGATCGTGTGGATCTGGCGCGGGTGGATCGGTTGACTCTGACCGTGCTGCGCAAGAACGAGCAGCCGGTGCGCTGGTGCATGACTCCGCTGACGGCGACGGTTGAAGCGCCGCCCCGGTTGAGCGATCCGGTGCTGCCCCAGGGCCCGCTGCTTGACGAACTGGGACAGAGCACGCTGCACGACTGGCCGGCCAAAAGCCGCCACGTCGCGCAGGTCAGCGAGCGGCTGCGCAACCAGCTTGAAGCGGCTGCGGAACAACGTTGGCCCGAAGAATATTCCCGGTGGGGTGGGTGGACAAAAAAGCGCTTTCCGGCCACAGGCTTTTTCCGCACCTGCTGCGACGACGTCTCGCATCCCAATGGTGGCGGGCGCTGGTGGCTGGTCGATCCCGACGGTTGTGCCTTTTGGTCATCGGGCATGGACTGCGTGCGCGTGGATACTCATGCGGCCTACGATGGCCTGGAAACGGCGCTGACCTGGATGCCCGATCCAGAGGGAGAGTACGAGGATGTTTACACGGCCGGCGAGACGCCGACGATCAACTATCTCGCCGCCAATTTCATCCGTGCCTTTGGTGCCGAGAATTGGTATGGGCGCTGGGCGACGATTGCCCTGGCCGAGCTGCGCCGCACGGGTTTTAACAGCGTCGCCAACTGGTCCGACTGGCAGATCGCCCGCCAAGCCGGCTTTCCCTACGTACGCCCGCTGCGCCTGGATTGGCCCACGACGCCATTCGTGTATCGCGATTTTCCTGACGTGTTCGATCCGCGTTTCGAGCAAGATGCCGCGGCCTATGCCGAGCAACTGCGCGAGACGGCCAACGACCCGGCGTTCATTGGCTATTTTTTGATGAACGAACCGACGTGGGGCTTTGCTGCCGAGACGCCGGCTGCCGGGATGTTGTTCAATACCGAACGGTGCGCCACGCGTACTGCGCTGGCCGACGCTTTGCGCGCCGAATATGGCGATGATGATGCGCTTGCCTCGGCGTGGGGCGAGGGGATCACTTTTGACGCGGTGCAGAGCGGGGTATGGCACCACCCGCTCAACGACGCCGCGCAGGCCGACCTGGCTGCGTTCAGCGAAACGATGGTTGAAAAGCTGTTCAAGGGTTTGAGCGATGCCTGCGTCCGGGTCGATCCTAACCACCTCAACCTGGGCGTGCGCTATTACACCGTGCC
>JAFGJF010000557.1 GCA_016929205.1 Anaerolineae bacterium | reverse complement strand
CTATTACACCGTGCCCCCGGCCTGGGCGGTCAAGGGCATGCAGTACTTTGACGTGTTTAGTATGAACTGCTACCGGGAGCGCGTGCCCGCGGAGGAGGTTAAACGCATCCACGACCTGCTGGGCATGCCGGTGATGATCGGTGAGTGGCATTTTGGCGCGCTCGACGTGGGGCTGCCGGGCAGCGGCATCGGCCATGTGCACGACCAGGCGGCGCGCGGAAAAGCGTTCCGCGTTTACGTCGAGGATGCGGCGGCACAGCCGTACTGCGTGGGCGTGCACTATTTTACGCTCTATGACGAGTCGGCGCTGGGACGCTTTGACGGCGAAAACTGGAATATCGGCTTCCTGGACGTGTGCAACCGGCCCTATGCGCCGCTGTCCCAGGCCGCCCGGATCACGCACGAACGGCTGTACCGGGTCGTGGCGGGTGAGATCGACCCTTACGACGACGCGCCCGAATATTTGCCCAAGCTTTTCCTATAGATAGTGGCAGTTGGGCAAGCCCGCTATCCGCTGTAAAGAAAAGAGCGTCAACAGCGATTTTCTAGCCGCATGTTGCCGGTTTGTCACCCACGAGTGCGCAAACTGTGGTATAATAAAGGCATGTTGTGAAAGAGGAGGTGCTCAAGTGCAAGATATCACACCACTGAAAGAGTCTGCTATAGAAAGACTGGATCAATTATCGCAAGAGCAGCTAGTTGAGGTCATGACTTTTATGGATGCCTTGACCGATCGTTCGACTTTGCACCATCCGCTCCCGGCTTCAGATGCATTCTTGGAATGTGCGGGAACTTGGACATTTGGACCGGGTGAGTGGGAAGAAATTCTCAAAGACATTGAGCAATCTCGGTTGATGGAGCTTGAAGAGCGACATGGCATCTTACTTGATTGACACCAATCATGCATCTGCTTTTATGCTCAATTTGCAGCCTGTAACGAAGCAGATTGCCGAACTGGCTCAGCGCGGAGAACGGTTTTATCTGTGTATGACAGTTGTAGGTGAGCTTTATTTTGCCGTTTACGCCAGTATGCGCCGGGATTCAAACATGAGGCATTTGCAACGTCTGCTGGAACGGATCGCCATTTTGGACTTTGATCAGGCGGTTGCGCAAGAATATGGGCGTATTTAGACTGAACTGAAAGCAAAGGGGCGGCCTATTCCTGGCACGGATGCACAAATCGCCGCTGTTGCTCGGTGGCATAACTTGATTGTGTTATCTGCCGATCGTCATCTGCAGTACGTGGACAATTTGCAGGTAGAGGATTGGTTATAGACCTGCGGTTCTTGGACCAGATCTGTTCGGCTCACGGATAAACACAGACTGACATGGATCGTAATGCATCCGTGTCTATCCATGTAAATCCGCGAGCCGGTTTTTGCTTCATATTGTGATGCTGGTTTGTTGACCAACTTGGGAATTGCGCCGGCACGCCCACTTGGCGTGCCTCGCGATACCCAAGTTGTTGCTAACTTTTCTCACCCGCCCAGGCGATGTCCAGCTCGTGCAGCTTGGCCGGCGTGGGCACACCCGTCTGTGGATCCCAACCCATCATGCCGTAAAAGAGACTGACTGCGTCCGCCAGTACTGTTGGCTCGACGGGTTTTTCGTTGATCGTTTTGCTGCGATGTGGTTCGGCCATCCGTGCCGGCAGCCTATCGTCGGCGCGGGTGAGGCCCTCCCGCAGGTTAAAGAGCCGGGCCATGGTCACGCCGCGCTCGGCAGCTTTGAGCAGTTCCCAGGTGTTGGTTTGCCAACCGGTGATCGCGCGCACGATGTCGATTGTCTGGTCGCGCGACCAGGGAATAAAGGCGCAGCAGCACAGGTGGTTGCCCACCCACGTCCAGTTGGTGCTAACCGTATAGGCATGCACTTTTTGTTCATTCAGCACGGTCTCGGGCACCGATTCATAGATGCCCAGGCTTTGCAGCCCTTCTCCGACCGGTTCCCGGGCCTGGCCGCCATCCCAATAGTTGTGCATATGGTCGGCGCCGGTGGGCGAAACAGCGTATCCCAAAGCCTGGCCATGCCGCGTGCGGCAGGTGTGCATCGGGAACGATTGTCCCTTGACCCCGATGTCGTACGCGTCCGCGCCATTGCCAATCTTGGCTGCGGCCCGGGTTGGTCCTTCAGCCAGCATATCGCCCAAGCCTTCGCGCTCGCCGATCTGGCGGATCAGCTCGACCATCGCTTTGGCATTGCCGAACTTGAGTTCCAACCCGCCGGTATCCTCCGGGGTCAGCAGGCCGTTCTCAAAGCACTCCATGGCAAACGAGACGGTCATGCCGGTGGTGATGGTGTCGAGGCTGTAGGCGTTGCACAGTTCGTTGCCCTTGGCGATCGCTTCCAGGTCGTCGATGCCGCAGTTGGAACCCAGAGCGCCCATCGTCTCGTACTCGATGCCGCCGTACTCGGGATCGACCTGGTAGCGGTCATTGTCGACCTTGACCACACGCTTGCAGCGGATCGGGCAGGCATAGCAGCCGCCGCGATCGATCAGGATGTTGTCGCGCATGGCCTCGCCGCTGATTTTTTCCGCACCCTCAAACTGTCCATCCTGGAAATTGCGGGTGGGCAGCCTGCCGGTCTCGTTCAAGCCGAGCAAGCCGCCACTGGTGCCGAGTTCGTGCATACCCAGCGATTTCTCTTTCCAGTTCTGGCGCATCCAGCGGGACAGCTCTTTGAGCCCTTCATCGTTGGCCAAGGGCACGGCGGTCCGGCCGCGGGTGGCGACGCATTTGAGGTTTTTGGAGCCCATCACCGCGCCCATACCGGTGCGGCCGGCGGCGTGACTGACGTCGTTCATCACGCAGGCAAAGCGGACCAACTTTTCGCCGCCGGGGCCGATCATAGCCACGCGGGCACTTTTTTCACCCAGTTCTTCGCGTACGGCGTTCTGGCAGGCCAGCGTGGTCATACCCCACAGGTGTTCGGCGGGGCGGATCTCGACGGTGGGGGGATCGATGCCTTCCTTGTCGTGGATCCATAGGTAGACCGGCTTGGGTGACTTGCCTCGGATGACGATCGCGTCAAAGCCGGCGCGCTTGAGTTCGGCGCCGAAATAGCCGCCGACATCGGCTTCACCGTAGCCGCCGGTGAGCGGCGATTTGGCACCCACCGCACTGCGTCCCGCACCAGCGATCGGGATGCCGGTCATTGTGCCGGTGGCAAAGATGAGCAGATTCTCGGGGGCCAGCGGATCGACGTTGCGGGGCAGTTCTTTGAGCAAATAGTGGGCGATAAAGCCGTTGCCGCCAAGATAGCGGCGGTAAAAGGACTCGGGCGGTTCTTCGATCTCTATTTTGCCATCTGTGAGGTCAACGCGCAAGATTTTGCCTGTGTAGCCGTTCATCTTGTTTTTTTTCTCCTTGTTGTTGTGCTAGCTGATACGATTCTACGGTACGTTTTGAATGGCGCTCGGATGAACGCGGGTTTGTTCGATTCGGAAGCCGTGGCTTTTTACCCAAGCGTTGTTTCTTCCTCCTCGCCTTCGGACGGCTCTTTCTTTTTCTCCCAGTCGATGTGCGCGTAATCGTCGAGCGTATGTGTCTTGATCCACGCTTCAAAATCGGCTACGATCTCGTCCGTCCACTGGGTGTCCATCTGGCTCGAGGTGTATGTTCCTTCGCGTAGCCGCTGGTGGCTGAACATCTCGCGCATGTAGGTGCGCTCGGCGTGTTCGACCACGGCTTCGGCCAGGTGCGGCGGGATAAACAAGACACCGGTGTAGGTGCCCAGCACCACGTCGCCCGGCATGCAGATCGCTTCGCCGATGCGGCAGGGCACGTTCAGCCCGACCAGGGTCACATCGCGGATCGGCGTGGGATCCATCCCTTTGCAAAAGGTGCAAAAATGGTCGATCTCGAGGATCTGCTGCGCGTCGCGGATGCCACCATAGATCACCTGGCCCCGCTGCGTGCGGGTAGCGATCGCCGTGGACAGGTTGGCGCCGGAATAGGTGCCCTTGTACACCTTGCCGAACAGGTCGATGACGATCACGTCGTCCTTGACCAGGGTCTCGATGACCCACGAGTTCATGGCCCCGATGCGGCCCTCTTGCTCGTGGCCGTACTCTATCAGGTAATTATGCAGGTCCGGCCGCTGGGGAACGAATACGCCGGTCACGGCGCGGCCGACCAGAACACGATCGGGATACAGATTGGTCCAGTTGCCTTCAAACTGGAACTGGTAGCCTTCTCGCCACAGCACCGACCACGCTTCTTCTGTCCTGACCCGTTCCATGCGTCGCAGGATGTCGTCCGAAACGCGCGGCCGGCCGTCGGGAAAACGCTCGCCCTGCCACAGCGGCGTCAACTGGATTATGTCTTCTCGGTTGTTAAACCTCATTGTCTTCTCCTGTAAACAATCTCAAAGCCCACGAAAAACACCATCTGGATCGACAATGTCTGCAAATTCATCGAAATCCATGTTGGTGATTGAAAGATTATTTTCAACGCCCCACATCGCAGCGGGGATGATACGAAACGTGCGTCCCGGTTCATCGTACAGGTCCACACAAAGGATCGGATGCTCGGGGTGTGAGAGCGTTATCCGATCGATGACAAAGATAAACGTGTGATCCGAATCTGGGTCAATGAGCGAGATCAGCCGCTCGATGCCCACTCCGTCGTACTGTGGATCGTCCAGAAAATCGACGTACGCCCGGAATGCACCCACCGGTTTTTGGATCGCTTTACAAATCGCTTCCCATGCGGTATCGTCTGTAAAGTCTGTTCGCAATACCAGGGCATTCTCTGTTTCCGGAATGTGTTTCATAATAAAAATCCCGCTTATCCGGTATAGTTACGAACCGGGCATAAAGATCTCGCGCCGGTCGGGTTCGGTCTGGTAGCCTTCAATCCAGGTGGGAACCAGCAGGCAGCGATCGCTCAAGGCGGCCTGCACGATGCGCTTGTTAAAGATGCCGACGTCCTGGTGCTCTAAATAGTCCTGCACCGGCATCCACAAGCTTTCCTGGATTTCTTCGGCCTGGATGGTAATTTCGTGGTTCAGGGGCGAGAGGCGGCACACAAAATAGATATCTGATTTGCCATAGCGATAGCCGTGCCAGTGCCGGAAGCAGACCAGGGCCTCGAATTGGGTGAGAATGCCCGTCTCTTCGCGGACTTCGCGGATCACACCGTCGACCAGGTGTTCCTCTTTGTGTAGCGCGCCACCGGGCAGCTTGTAATAGCGCCTGCCGTTTCTGCGGTGCGCTTTTTCCCAGACGACGAGCAGTTCCTGCCGCTCGTTGATCACCACGCCGCCGGCGCCGATATAGTGGGTGGCAAAGGGCGGGATAAAGGCGTCTTGCTTTAGGCGGAGGGTGAGCATCAAATACGCTTCGCTACTATGGTGGAACGTGAATCCAGCCTCGACGGCGACCGGGATCAGGCTAGATAGGGCGACCGGGATCTCGATCCAAACGACCTTGTGCCCCTCCTCGATCCAGGCCGGCAGCGATTGGGACAGTGCCTGGCGAAAGAGATCGGGGGTGGAGGGCAAAGCAGCAGGGTCGATGACGACGCCGTCGAACTGGTTGATGGTTGCTTGAAGAACGGCCATGTTGTCTATTTTGCTCCTATTGGGCTTGATTGTGCCCGTATTATACGCCGGAGTGGGGTTTGTGACAACTGGCTTGACAATCCGCTGGAATCGCGATGCAGCTACAGCGTTCCATAACCTGGACAAGTTCGCGTGGATTGCGTCGTTCAGTGGCGGTTTTCCACTTTTGCCCGGTGTGGCGGTAGAGATTCCTGCGCCGGCCAACGCCGCCGAATTGAGAGGGCCTGACATTACTCGATCGATCGACCCCGAGAAATTCGTGCAGATCGTGCCTGGACTCGATTCGAGTGCGAATTCGCAGATTCGTCTCTTTTCTGTGTCTATTGGCACCTTGGACGGCTTGATCAGCACGCATGCTGTCCTAAAGGACCTGCTCAAGCAACGTGGTGTCAACTGCGAGTTCATCGAGGTGCCTGGTTATGCTCACGAGTGGCCGTTTTGGCGGATCTGCCTGGTTGCTTTCGTGCAGAAGCTATTCCAGCCGGCCGCAGGGTGAGATCCGCTTGTTTTTTTTGCCTCCGATCGTGCTCTTGGCCGTTTGTATGCCATTGCGCACCGGCCCGATCTTTTCGACATCTATGCCCGGCATTCTGAGATGCTGCCGCGCAGGTACTTGCCGTCTAGCAGCCTGTCGGAGTAATCGATTGTAGGCGCGATTTCCAATCACGTATCTATGTCGCACATCATAGAATGCCAAATCGCGATTCGGAAATCGCGGCTACCTACTCTCTCCGACAAACTG
>JAFGJF010000556.1 GCA_016929205.1 Anaerolineae bacterium | reverse complement strand
TCCGATCTCGTTTTCGTTCACGATAGGGAAAGGCGCGCAGGTTTTCGCCGTCCAGCGCATCGGCAACACCGGGCGATTGGCAGGCGGTTATGGCTGCGGATTGCAGCACGTGTCGTATGTCGGGGCACTCGGCAGCGCGATTGACCTGTTCTTGCGGATCGTCGATCGCGTGAAAGAGCTGCTCTCGATTACCGTTAGCGAGATAGATGTATTTCCACTCACGATTGCGGACCATAATTTTGAAAAGCGGCGTGCCCGGTTCACCGTAATACCCAACCAGGTGATCCCGGGGGGGTGTCGTGCCTGCGATGACACCCAACAGGTCTATGCCATCGCGGCATTCTGCTTTTCCGGCGGCATGGGTGGCAATGCCAAAGAGGTCGGTCAAGCAGATCAGCTCGTCTCGTCGTACATCGGGGGCCAGGGCGGCGGGCCAGCTTAGCAAGAATGGAACGTGGCAGGCGGCCTCGAAAAAACTCTCCTTTTGCCAGGCGTGATGATCGCCCAGATGATCGCCGTGGTCGGCAAAGAAACAGATAAGCGTATTGTCGGCATCGTCGCGCGCGTCGACAGCATCGAGAATATGTCCCAGGCAGTCATCGATATAGGTGATCTCGCCGTAATAACGGGCCTTGAGGATGCGGGCCTGGGCGTCGTTGATCTCATCGGCCCAGATGAGCCTGTTCATCCAGGGAATCTGTTCGTCCATATGATCCGTTTGCCGGCTGCCTCGCACCGGGTTGGACATACGGTCCGGGTCATACATCCGGTTAAAGGGCACAGGCGGCGCAAAGGGCGGGTGGGGGCCGATAAAGGAGACAAAGCCAAAGAATGGACGGCCGTCATCTGATTCGATCTGTTCTACGGCGCGATCGGCGGCCCAACGCTCGACGGTAAGCTCTTGAGGCAGGGGGCTGACCTGTGGCATATAATACATCTCGGTGCGTTCGCCCATCAGGGCCTCAATATAGTCAAACTGGGGGTGTTCTCTGGCAATCCAACCGGCAAACGCGTCCCGCCGTCGCTGATCGGGCGATCCATAAAGTTCTTCGCTGTGCAGGTGGAGCTCATAACCAAGCTCTTCATCCCACGGCTGGGTGTGGAATTTGCCGATCCCAAACGTGCGGTAGCCCATCTTGTTCAGCGTGCGCGGCAGATAGTCGCCGCAGCGTCCTTCCATCGTCAAAGCCTGACCGTCGACCGGTTTGGAGCGCCCGTTGGTAAAGATACGTGTTGCCGGCGGCTCGCAGCCGGTGCGAATGGTATAACGAGCAGGCACGCACACCGGGCAGGTGGAATAGGTGTTGGTAAAGGTGTGCCCTCGTCGCACCAGGCGATCCAGGTTAGGGGTATAGATGTGTTCGTTGCCCAACGCGGCGATGGTGTCGAAGCGCTGTTGATCGGTCATGATGTACAGGATGTTGGGTTGGGTGCTCATAAGATAAGGTGAATCCTCTCTTGTTTATCGCATCAAGCTGTGCCGGGTTCTGTTGACCTTTGCTATAGACGGCTCAGTTGGCCATATGCCACGATATGAATGCCGGCTAGCGCATGTCATGCCGGCATGGGTTTAGCGGGAATCCAGCTTCTTTTGTGCCTGTGGATGCCCGATAGCGATATGTGGATGCCCGATAGAGACATTCGGGCATGACAGTCCAAGCGTCATCCAAAACGCCAGCAGAACCTAGCTGTAAGGTTCGAGCCATTCTTGTGGTATGTCGAGCCCAAAGCCCGGTGCGTCGCCGGGCACAAGCCAGCCGTCTTGAGGCACGGCCTGTCCCGGCAGCCGCCAGGCTTCTTCCAGGGGCACGCCAGGTGCCGTCCCGACAAAACACTCTAACCACGGCACGGCAGGCATAGCGTAGGAAAAGTGCTGTCCGAACACCGTGTTGCCGCCGCCGTGCAGCATCACGTTGAGTCCGGCGGCATCGGCTGCGGCACAGATTTTGCGGCAGGTTGTCACGCCGCCGCACCAATTGATATCGGGCTGCAGAATGTCGACGACCTGGTGGCGGATGGCCCACTGGAAGGGGACGTGGGTATACCAGTGCTCGCCGGTGGACAGCGTCTGCCAGGGCAGGCGTTGTCGCAGGGCGATGTGGGCGTCCAGGTCTTCGGGAATCAGGCATTCCTCCATCCACTTGAGCCGGTACGGGCGCAGCACCTCGGCCAGACGCACGGCGTATTCGACGTCAAAAGCCATCCAGCAGTCGAGCATCAGCTCGCAGTCGTCGCCGATCTGCTCCCTGGCGCGGGCGACAAATGCCTCGTTCTTGTGGATGCCGTCCAGGCCGTCGGCGGGGCCGTAGGGGCAGGCCAGCTTGAAGGCTTTGAAGCCCAACTCAAGGTACCAGTCAACGTCATTGCCGGTGCAGTAGCAAAAGATACGCTCCTTTTTGGGGCCGCCGAGCAGGCTGTACACCGGCTTGCCCAGCAGTTTGCCGTTCAAGTCCCACAGTGCCAGATCCAGGGCGCTGATCGCATAGGAGGCCAGGCCTGTCGTGCCATAGGGCTTGGTCAGGCGGAACATCATGTCGGCCAGTTTCTCGATGGCGAAAACGTCTTCACCAACCAAATGCTGCGCCAGGTGTTCGATGACGGGCGCGAGCACCGGCGCAAAGTTGAGCTGCCCCAGCCCCCAGGTGCCATCCTCGGCGGTGATTTTGCACCACGCACCTGGCCATTTGGGTAGCCACAGGCTGCGATGGCGCTTGACCTTGGGATAACGCGACATGGGGTTGGCCACCTCGGCCTCTTGTCCCCACGACGGGCGTCGCGGTGGGGTCTTGGTCTCGCGGGGTGGGGCGTTCAGGCGCATGACGCTGACCTCGGTGATTTTCATAGTGTCCCCCCTTTTCGCGCTTGCCAAATGGCCAGGATTTCGCGGTTGGTCTTGACGTTTTCCAGGAATGTGAGGCGCAGTTCCTCATTGCTGATCCTGGCTGCTTGTTCCATCAGCATAGCGTGTGCACGGACCAGGATAGCACCGGCACGCTCTTGGTTGGCGGTGGTCCTCTCTGCCTCCTGCAGGGCGAGGTAGCAAGTGAGGTAGACCTGGAGGGGGTACTCGATGCCACCTGTGCCGTTGGCATCAATCCAGGCGAGGATCTCGTCCGCTTGGGCCAGCGCTCGTTTGGTCTCTGCTTGGGCCAGGGAAATCCGGGTCAAACCGGCCAAGTCGTCGATAGCCAGGCCGTGTTGCCCCAACTCACGACGTAGATGCAGCGCCTTATCATATGCTTCGGCTGCGGCACC
>JAFGJF010000555.1 GCA_016929205.1 Anaerolineae bacterium | reverse complement strand
CGTCTGCCCCGCGCCCTCGTCGGGATAGTAAACACCGGCGGCGATCCAGATCTCGTCGTCGGCGACGGCGGCAGCCAGCGCGTCTTGCACGTTGGTGTAGGCGTCGGTCCAGGACAGGCCAGTCGCCGCGCCGCTGGCGGTGGCATCAACAAAGATCACGCCGCCGGCCAGCGCGGGGCGGTCCAACACCCATGGCAAGGTCACGACCAGGCCCAGGCCGAGAACCAGGGCCGCGATCGCGGCGATAAGGGGGTGAATTATCGTCTTCAATGATACCTTCTCCACAGCGGGGCGGGCCAGCGCGGACGTTCATAGCCCCGTTCATGGGACGTTGTCTCGTCGCCCGACGATGAATCGCCGGGCAGCCCGATCTACTATAAATGATGTTCATTATACGACGGAAAGGTCTCAGGACGGTTATAGAAAGAGTAGAAAAGGGTTAGAATCGATCTCAGCCGATAAACAGTCCAATCGCCACCAACACCGGCGTGAGAATGTTTACGATCACGTTCAACCCCATAGACGGAATCAGCTTGTCCATCTCTTCCGCGTAACGATACGCATTGATCGTTGCCGGCACGGCGAGGGCGATCGTCAGCAATCCGATCAGGCTGGCTGCAGGCAGCATCCCCAGTAGGACGCCCACAGTGATCGCCAGGTAGGTCAGCAGCAAAAACGCGCCGTAGACCAGGCTGCTGCCCCGCCTGCCGATCACGATCGGCAGATGCCGGCGGCCGATGCTGCGGTCGGCCTCGACATCGGGGAACTGGTTCAAAAGCAGCAGGTCGTTGACCAAAAAGAACGGGATCAGCGACGCCCAAAAGGCCACCCAACTGTGCTCACCGGTGAGCACAAAATGCGTGCCGATCACCATCAGCGGGCCAAACCCCAGGCCGGGGGCGATCAGGCATAACACCGGACGGCGCGCCAGCCAGGGCGTATAGCTCAAGATCACGAACAAACCCAACAGACCCACCGGCAGCAGCCACACCCCCCTGGCAAACAAAAAATAAAGCCCGATCAGGGATGTCAGGACCAGGGATCCCACTGCGATTGCCAGCGCCGTGCGCGCCAGCGAGGGGTTGGCCGGCAGCGTTCCACTGCCGCCGCTGAACGGCGTGCGCGTAGTTCGTGCATCCAGGCCGCTTTTAAAATCAACATATTCGTTAAAAGCGTTGACGCTGACGTGCGCGCCGAGGGCGCCAATGAGGGCGAGCACGAAATGAAAGGCATTCACCCGTCCCGCCGTCCACACGGCCGTCCCGAGTCCCACTATCACGCAGGCCGGGGTCAGGACAAGAAAAGGCAAGCGTATAGGTCCCAACGAGTCCTTGGTCCTGTTTGTCATTTTTCCATACCTCGATTGAAGAATCTCGCCCCGGGCGACTAGAGCCACTTGGTCATTGCGATTGATTATAGACACAACCGGGCGGAAATTCAAGTTTTGACACCAGCAGCAGTTGCTTTTTACCCCGGTTTTTGGTAACATAAAGGACTGTGTGTCCCTGTGTGGCTGGAAGCGCAACAAGTTGGAAAGTGAGACTGTGCAAACCAATGGCTCAAGCCGATCTCGTCCTCTTGCACGCCCCGAGCGTGTACGACTTTAGAAAAAAGGCCATGCTCTTTGGCCCTGTGAGCGACGTGGTGCCCTCGACGCAGATATTCGAGATGTACCCCATCGGCTTTATGACCATGCTCGAATACCTGCAGCGACACGGGCACTCGGTCAGAATCATCAACGTCGCCCTGCGTATGTTGCAGAGCAAGCGATTTGACGCGGAAAAGCTGGTCAAATCGCTGCGCCCCGTGGCCTTTGGGATCGACCTCCATTGGCTAGTTCACGCCCAGGGCAGCCTGGAACTGGCCCGGATTGTCAAAACACACCACCCCCAGATTCCGATCATTTTTGGCGGGCTGTCCTCTTCTTATTACCACGAGGAATTGATCCAGTATCCGCAGGTCGATTACGTCATCCGGGGCGATTCGGCCGAAGAGCCGTTGCGCCAACTTGTGTGCGCGATCAAAGACGGACGAATACCCGAGCATATACCTAACCTGACCTGGAAGGACGAGAACGGCGTTCACGTCAACGACTTGATCCACGTGCCATCCGACATCGACGCCATCTCCCTGGACTATCGCCAGATCATGCGCTCCACAGCCCGGCATCACGATCTGCTAGGCCACCTGCCTTTTCTGTCCTGGCTGACCTATCCCATCGTCGTTGGCTTGTCCTGTCGAGGCTGCATTCACAACTGTGTGACCTGCGGCGGGTCGGCCTCGGCCTATCGCCAGATCTGCAAGCGCGCGGCGCCGGCGATGCGCGATCCTGCCCAGTTGGCCCGCGACATCGGCCTGATCGCGCGTTACATCAAGGCACCATCTTTTACCTTGGGCGATATCCTGCAGCGCGATCCCGGCTATGCACAAATCTTCCTGGACGAGATCGCGAAACAAAAGATCGAAAACGAGATAGCACTCGAGTTTTTTGCACCCCCTCCCGGCGGCTTGTTGGAACGCGCCGCGCGGGCGATCCCCAACTTTAACATCCAGATCTCGCCGGAATCGCACGATGAAACAGTTCGACGCGCCTTTGGGCGAAACTATGACAATGTCTCGCTGGAACGTTCTATCAGCGACGCGCTAGCACTGGGCTGTAAGCGGGTGGACGTGTTCTTTATGATCGGTCTGCCCCGGCAGACGCCGGCCTCGGTACGCGAGACGATCGACTATTGTGAGACGTTGCTCCAGAGGTTCGAGCGTCTCATTCCCTTTATTTCTCCGCTGGCGCCGTTCGTCGATCCCGGCAGCAGCGTGTTCGAGGATCCGGCCAAACACGGCTACCGTCTCTTTTATACAAGCCTGGAAGAGCACCGCCAGGCGCTGCTCGCACCCAGTTGGAAATACACCCTCAACTATGAGACAGAGTGGATGAGTCGAGACGAACTGGTCTCCAGCACTTACGAAGCGGCATTGGGACTCAACCGCTTGAAACGAACATACGGACTCTTGACGCCGCGGGTCGCCGCACAGATCGAGCAGCGAATCGAGCAGGAAAAACAGATCATGCACGAGGTCGACAATGCGCTCATGATACAGGATGAACGTGCTCGGGAAGCGAGAATCCAAGAGGTGATGCAGCGCTTTACCAGCCTCGGTTATGCCACGATCTGCAAGAAAGACGAGATGAACTGGCCGACGCGGCTGCTTCGTTTCCGCCCGCTTCGTATGCTACAGGGCGCGTTTGGCAAAATCTAGGCGTCGTGAACGGCAACGGCTCTGGCAATGCGCGCGATCTCTGCGCCGCTCCGGAATGTCCAAACGATCCCGTCGCTGCTTGGGCAGCGTTCAGTTATGACCTCGTGGTGGACGGCATACCGCAGCGACATCATTTTCCCATTTGATTTTCATTAGAAATACACTGGTTTCGTGTTTGTCTTTTCGTGCGGCTTGGGATACAATTTCCAGGCGATATCGAGACGAGAGCAAAGACAAGGATCTTATGAGACGAGGACAAAGCCAATGCCCCTGCCCATCCTGGTTCCCGATCATTTTCGCATCATCGCCCATCGTGGCGCGTCGGCCTATGCCCCGGAAAACACGCGCTCGGCGTTCGATCTGGCGATCAAAATGGGCGTTCGCGAGGTCGAACTGGACACCCAACTCACCACCGGCGGGCAGGTTGTCCTGTGCCACGACCGCACGCTGGCGCGTTACGGGCACGGTCCGATCGTGGTCGAAGAGCTGTCTTGGGAGGACTTGGTCAATCTAGATATGGGGTCGTTCTTTTCGCCCTTTTTGTATCGCGGCGAGCGGATGCTGTCGCTGGACGCCCTGTTTGCGGCCTATGGCGCGTCGCTGACCTATCACGTCGAGCTCAAAGGACGGGCCGCGGCGCTGCCGGAAAAGGTCGCCCGCGCGATCGACGAGCACAACCTGCAGCAACACTGCATCATCACGTCTTTTTCTCTCGAATCGTTGGCGGCGATGAGACAGATCCGTCCTACGCTGCGCCTGGGGTGGTTGGTCCAGCAGGTGGATGCCGAAGCGCTCTCCCGGGCGCGGGAACTCGAATTGTTCCAGCTCTGCCCCCGCGCCGACCAGGTCAACGGTGCGCTCGTCGCCCGGGCAAGTCACGTCGTGCCGGAAGTCAGGGCCTGGGGTGTGAACGGCACACCCGCTGAGGTCTTGACGCTTATTCTCCAAGTGAGCGATGCCGGCTGTCACGGCACGACCATCAACTGGCCGGACTGGGTATGCCATGCACCGCAAGGTAGCACCTAGGCACGCGCCGCTTTTCAGCGTTATCCTGGTGTTTTGAACGCTCCTTACATGCGCTCCTGAACGCATTCGATCAGCGCATCGTAACTCTCGATAAACTGTCCGAGCGTGTGCCGGACCGGCGCCCAGGCCAGAACGCGAGCCTCATCTTGCAGCGTCAGGGCGTGCGCGGGACAAAAGCGTGCATCCTCGTCGGATACCCAATAACGGTCGGCCACATAGTAGGCCTGCCGGAACAGCTCGCTGTGTGCGAGCACAGCAAGCACTTTTTCCGGTACCGATTGCTCGACCTGCCTCGGCTGCAGCTCGCATTCTGGTTCGCCATCAAAGGCGTTGCGCACGTCGGGAAAGACGCTGATCGTGCCCGTGCCCAACGTTTCGGTGATGTCGGGAAAGGCGCCGGGCAGCGTCCGGTACGCTTGTCCCTGGTAGATGCGCAGGGAAGCGACGAGCGGCCGGATCCGGGTCAGGTCAACCTCCTGTTTGCCCAACAGCCGGTGCAGCTTTTTGAGAACAGCTACACCGGCCCAGGCCGCCGCTTCCCGGATCTGAGCTTCGTCGATATCGAGCTCGGCCAAGACATCCGCTTTCGCTAACAGTTCGTCCCGCACCGGATACGCCAGCCGGCCGTTCATCTCGACCAGATACGAGACCAGTGCCCGGCCCTCACCGATCGCGGACGCGATCACGCGCGCGAACGGCAAATGCTGAAACAGGCCAAAACAGACCGTGATCGTGACCCCGATGCCGTGCTGAACCAGCGCCGCGCACGCTTCCAGACCGGCCTTTGTGGCTGGCAGTTTAAAAACGACGTTGGGCACGCCGCCATCCAGCCTGTGCCGCATCGTTTCGTAGGTGGACGATGCGTAAGCGATCATCGCTCCGGCGTCATCGTGTTCCCTTGGATTGACTTGCAAACACACGTAACCCGTCTGCCCTCGAGTGAGCAAAAACAGGGGACGCAGGCGGCGCATGCTGTCGAGCACGATCTCGACCGTCAGCAGCCGGACCCGTTCATCCGCATTCGCGCTCGGGTGCTCGGCTACGATCGCATCGAGCGCCTCGTTCCATCGCGCACGTTCATTCTGCCAGGCGATGTCGATCAAGACCGGGTTGGTGGTCACAAACGAGATGCCAAGAAGCATGGCGTATTTGAGAAACTGGGCATAGTCGTTGCCCAGTTCGGTCGGCGTCAGGCCCGCGTCCCGCATCTCGGCGATGCGACGCAAATGGCTGTGCGCGATGTCTGCTTTGGTTCGCGTCAAATACGTTTTGAGGGAGCCGCCGGCGATGGCCTGCGCCTCGGCCTCGGGATCCTGTGCCTTTTCGGCCCGGAAGCGGGCTGCTGTTTCCGCCTGCAGCGTGGACAGCAGACGGCTGGCTGCAATTGGAGACTGTGTACCCAGCGCCACCGCCAGGTCGCCGCTCTTTTTTGCGGCCTGCGCCACATCGGCCTCTGTCATGGCAAACGTGCCGTGCCGTTCTGTATGTTGCAGGTTCCAGCGAGGAAGGAACGAATTCAACCCCAGCGTGAGTTCGACCAGGAAATCCAGGACCGTTGTCTCAAGATCCTCATCCAGGCGTTTGAACCGGGCCTCGATCTCGAACAAGATCCGATCCAGGCGCGCCGGGAATGTGCGAGGCGGGGTAAAGAACAATAGAGTCTCTATGGCCTCTGACGCTTGCCCCCGCGCGATCATGGCGATTGTGTCCTCATTTCCAGCCGCTTGCCGGTGCTGGTATTCGCGTTCGATTGCTTGCACGACAGCCGTCACGTCCTAAAGCTCACCTTTCACAGAGAAGGTATGCCCAATGCCTGGATGCGTCGTTCGCCGACGTTCTTTTCAAACGATTCCGGGTAGCGATCCGGCAGGTGCGACACCTCGTTCAAGCGCGCCTTGTGCAGGCACAAGGGCACCAATTCCTGCTCAATGTTGCGCACGACCAGGCCGTACTGCGGTTGGTAGCATTCGAAACAAGCCAGATTCTTGGTTTCGCTGATCCACAGTGCTTCGCTGAGACGCCAGACCTGGTCATTGCTGCAAGCCATTGTATTCCCTTTCTACGGTAAACGAATAGAAAACCCGGCCTTGTCCATGCAGCTTGATTGAGTGAAAAACGGGATGGGGCTTGCCTGGCCTATTGTAACACAGTCCTAAACTCTGTCAACTCGATAGCCGCTTCTCACCCTGTCCATCTCTGCCTCGAGTTTTGCTTTTTCCTCAACATTTCCCTTCAATTCTGAAACTTTGCAACACCCTTACACGTAATAGGATTACAAGAAACAAAAATACAATTAACACTCGTAGACACTTTTTTTCTATAGGAGAAAAACAATGAGCGAAAAAGCAAAAGAAACAGGCACCGAAGAAACCAAAAAGCCATCGGCGAGCGAAAGCGTGAGCAAGGCCATCAACAACGTTATGGCCTCGCTGGAAACGGCCCTCACTGCACGTGGCAACACGGTGATGGTCCGCGTCAACGACGAAGCATTGTCCAAGCTCGACATGCTCGTCTCTGGCGGGATCTGCAAGAGCCGCTCTGAAAGCGCGGCTTTTCTGCTGCAGCGCGGCATCGAAAGCAGTGCGGCGTTGTTCGACCAGATCGCCGAGGTCACGTCCAAGATCGATGCGCTGCAGGCCGAACTCGCAGACCTGGTGCAAAAATAGGTTGGCATCTGTTGTACTGAAAATCGCTCACGGATAAATACGTCTGTGTGAATCCGTGAGCCATTTCAAACACACCTCAAGGAGATACGATGTTGGAACTGTTATTCTGGTTGATCAAGTTGCCCTTTGTGCTGGTGGGGTTTGTGCTGTCGGTCGTTTTTGGCGTCATCGGTCTCGTCTTGTCCGTTATCGGTGCAGTGTTTGGCGGTCTCTTGGGCGGGCTGTGGAATCTCATCGCTTTTGGATTGGCCTTGCTGCTGCTCGTCTGGCTCCTGAAAAAGCTGTCGCAACCCCAAAAACCGGTTTACCCGCAGCGCTAGCAGGCGCCATACGCCCCAACCACTTGGATGCAGACCCTGCCACCGAGAACAAGTGAATACGACACAATCAACCTGGAATCGAGGCTCCAGTAGGACGTTGCCTATCAACCAAACGGCACGAACCGGCTAGAGCCTCGACGACGGTGTGGCAAAAACCCGAGTGCGATTGCCTCTTCCAAAACAACACGGTACCCTGTCTGCCACCCCTCTGCTTGAAAGCATCCCCAACGAGATCGTGCAAGTTCTTGCGCCAGTCATCGTGACTATATGCGATTTTTGGGGTTCTTACCATGACAACATATGTCAGGGGAGGCAAGCATGGATTTGCACAATCGACACGCGATCGTGACCGGTGGGTCCAGCGGCATTGGGCGTGCTCTGTCATGCCTGTTGGCCCAATGCGGTGCACACGTTTCTCTTATTGCCCGGCGCCAGCCCTTGCTGGACGAATCGCTGTCCGAACTCGAGACCTTGCGGCAATATCCTGCACAACGTTTTCAGGTCTGTTCGACCGACCTGGCAAGCTGGGAGCAGACAGAGGATGCGATCCACGGCCTGATCGCCGGTGATTTTCCGCCCGAACTCTTGATCAATGCAGCCGGGTTTTGCCATCCCGGCTATGTTGAGCAACTCGAAATCGACGTTTTTCACGACACGATAGCCGTCGACTTTATGGGGACGCTGCACGCCACCAAGGCCGTCTTGCCGGCGATGATGGCTCGAAAACGCGGTCACATTGTCAATTTTTCCTCCGTGGCGGGATTTTACGCCATTTTTGGCTTTAGTGCCTACAGTGCCGCCAAATTCGCCGTGCGAGGTTTCTCGGAAGCGCTGCGTCAAGAAATGCGACCATATGGTATCAATGTATCAGTCGTGTTTCCGCCGACCACCGATACGCCCGGGCTGGCTTGTGAGAACCAAACCAAGCCGCCGGAGACGATGCGTATCGAAGGGCAGGTCAAGATCCAGACGGCTGACCAGGTAGCGCAGGTTGTGATGCGTGGTATCGAACGCCGCAAGCGTTACATCCTGCCCGGGTTCGACACCAAACTCTATTTTCTCCTGGCCCACCTTCCCCCGGCCTTCACTGGTGTCTTTCATTGGTTTTTTATCGACCGCATTATTGAAAAAGTGCGTCGTGAACGAGAGCAGCCATAAACGACAGACATCGTGGTGCCAAGATGCACGCACGAGGACGTTGCCCAGATTCGTGGCACTGATTGCTGCACAACCAGCCAGCACGCATCACCGTGATCGCGGAACAGGCCTGTTCCATTTCGATAGAGGAGAGACTCGTGGAATTATTTGCCAAGTGTTATGGATTTACCAGGGCCAAAGAGACGATGGCCACGGGGTATTATCCCTACTTTATCCCTTTTTCCGACACCGAAGGCACCGAGGTCACACTCGACGGCCATCGTCTGATCATGATCGGATCCAACAACTATTTGGGATTGACCACTCATCCCCGGGTGCGCGAAGCGGCGATCGAGGCTGTACGCAAGTACGGAACAAGCTGTACTGGATCGCGGTTCCTCAACGGCACGCTGCAGCTTCACATACAGCTTGAGCGGGAACTGGCCGACTTTGTTGGCAAGGAAGCGGCGCTCGTTTTTAGCACCGGCTACCAGGCCAACGTGGGCACACTCTCGGCAATCATCGGCCGCAACGACGCCGTGATCACCGATCGCGAAGATCACGCCAGCATCATCGACGGTTGCCAGCTCTCGTGTGGAAAAATGGTCCGCTTTCGCCACAATGATATGGACAGTCTGGATCGCGCGCTTGCCAAGTGTGGTTCGGAATTGGGAAAACTGGTTGTTGTGGATGGCGTCTATAGTATGGGTGGAGATATTGCACCTTTGCCACAGATCGTGGCCCTGTGCAAGCAATACGAGGCGCGCCTGATGGTCGACGACGCGCACTCAGTAGGTGTGCTGGGGAACTGTGGGCGTGGGACAGCCGACTATTTTGGGCTGACGGCGGACGTCGATCTGATCATGGGCACGTTCAGCAAGTCGTTTGCTTCGTTGGGCGGTTTTATTGCCGGCGATGAACAGGTCGTCCACTATATCCAACACCACGCACGCTCGTTGATCTTTAGTGCCTCGATGCCCGCTGCCAGCGTTGCCGCCTGCTTGGCCGCGCTGGATGTGATGAAAAGCGAACCCGACCGCTGCAAGCGGGTGTTGGACATTGCCGAACGGATGAGGCGTGGATACCAGGCATTGGGATACGACACGGGCGTAAGCGAGACGCCGGTCATCCCGATCATCATCGGCGACGACACCAAGACCTTTATGCTCTGGCGAGCGCTCTATGATGCCGGAGTATATACCAACGCCATCGTTCCGCCCGCCGTGCCGCCGAGCAAATCGTTGCTGCGCACCAGTTATATGGCCACCCACACCGACGAGCAGATGGATCGTGTGCTGGCCCTGTTTGAGCAAGTCGGCAAAGAACTGGGCGTGATCTAGAACAACTTAGCGCTGAACCTGAATCGCATAATGCCCTTCAATGTAAGGAAACCGATTTTGCAAATCTGTCGCCAGGTCCACGCCCAGCCCCGCCTTGCCGGGCATGGCCAGCCAGCCATCCTCGATCGCCGGTTTGTTCGCCACGATCGCCCATTGCAGCGGTCCCTGGTGCATGCACAATTCCAGCACGTGTGGATTGGGCAATGACGCCACGACGTGGGCGTTGGCCATGGCCATCAATCCGTTGTGCCAACTGTGCGGGCAGACATCGACGCCATAACGGTGGGCCATGTTGGCAATGCGCATCGATTCCGTGATCCCGCACAGCCCGGCGTCCGGCTGGACGATGTCATAGGCCCGCTTTTCCAGGAACGGCCTGAACTGCTCCAACGTGGTCAAACTCTCGCCGCCCGTGATCGGCATCTCGACTGCTTCACAAAGCCGCGCGTAACCATCGATCTGATCGGATGGGATCGGCTCTTCGAACCAGGCAAACCCCAGCCGGTCCAGTTCAACCGCGATTGCCATCGCCATCGGCTCGCTCAGCCGGCAGTTGCCGTCGAGCATCAGTTCCATCCGCCCATCGACTGCCTGCACCAGCTCGCGCACCAATCCCAGAAACCGATCGACCGTCACCCCGTCCCATGACCATTTGGTGCCGATCCGGAATTTCATGGCCGTGAATCCCGCCGCAATATACTCCAGCACCTCGTCGATCAACTGCTCCGGCCGGTCGCCCCAGTCATAGCGGCAGCCTCCGGATGCGTAGAGGCGCACTCGCTCCAGAGGCGTGTCTGCCAACAGCTCGCAGACCCGTTTGCCGGCGATTTTGCCTCTCAGGTCCCACAAGGCGACGTCGATCCCGGCTACCGCAGCGTCGTGCGCGCGCGACAATCCGTTGGGATGGGGCACGATGCCTACATCGCTTGGATCACGGCCGATCAGACTTGGCGCCAGCCAGTCTACCCAACCTCGGATCGACAACGGCCAGCCGTAAGCACTCGCCTCGCCGATCCCCCGCAATCCCTGGTCGGTGTCGATCACGACGACTGCACAGTCGGCCTTGACCGTACGATACTGCGAGGTCAGCCACTGTCGCTCTGGCTCGTGCAAACGGGTCAAACACACTGTTTCCAAACGGGTAATTTTCATCGTTTCCTCCCTATCGTGACCAGCGTTCGTGCACTGCCGGCAGCGCCGAAAACGGCGTGTGTGGCTCGGATTGGTACCAATACGCCACAGAGGCAATATCATCGGTCAATGGCTCAAACGTGCGATTGGGCCACCAGCCGAGGGCCTGCACCGTTACCTTGAGATCTTGCTTGAAATGGACCGGATCCATCACGTGCCAGCGATACAAACCGTGCCTGGGCACCTCGCCTGGTTCGTGGCGGTACAGAGGATAGCCCAAAAAGGGCGTGGAATAGGTTTCCGTTTTGGCCGGTTCGCCGCCAAAGCACCACGCCCCACCAAAGTAATCTTCCGTGCCCGTGCCACAGATCGTTGGATAGTCCTCGTCGCCGTCCAGATAAAATTTGACTTCACCTTCGCCCCACCAGCCGTTGGAGAACTGGGTCCAGGCTAAATAAGTGCCCACATACTGTCCCTGCCCTTGCACACCGTCGAGGATAACGTGCTCCGGGTAGTCTCGTCGCGTCAAGGAGCGCCGCCACTGTGCATGCAAATAGGCGACATTCTGCGGCAGATCGGTCAGAGCATAGGTGATCTGATAAAAGAAGGCAAAGATCGGCTTGGGACGCTGGTTTTCGATCGTGATCCGGGCGTGCTGCCGGAACGGCATCGGCCAATAGCAGTTAAAGCCACCGACCGGGTTCACGGCGACGGGCAGTGAATTGACGTTGCAGCGCAGTCCGTGCCCATTGCAAAAGAAATCGCCCAACGGCGTCTCAATCGAGGGTGTTACTTCCCCATCCCAATAAAAACGCAGCACTGTGTCCCGGTAGGCCTCCTCGCTGACCGTGATCCAGATGTGTTGGATCACCCCTGGTCCATCGACGTCAGCCAGTGTCGTCGTGCCCGGCGGCAGCACGGTCATGCATGGCCGGACCTTCCATCCCTTGCCCAACATCGAGGAGGGATGCGTGGCAAACCCGTGCGCCGCGTCGATGCCCATCTCGTTCATCATAGCTGCAATCATCTTTTCGTCGGGCACCTCGGCCCTGGCCCCGCCGCCTCGCGCGCCCGTTGGATTCTCGGCACTGATCGAACGCGTCTCGGCGTTGGAAAGCAGCGCCAGTCCGCTCAACCCCGGATTCATCAAACCAAACATTTTATCATTCCTTTCCATAATCCACGATCATCGAAATCTATAAACCACTGATCTGCTACAGGACCATTTGGCGCGGCATCTGCTCTCTGAGGTTATAGAAAGCGGAATGGATCTCCGGCCGGCACGTGCGTAATCGACACATCCGGCACCAGCGGCGTCAGCCACTCGACCAGCCACCTCATGCCTGCTTCCTCGCTGTTGGCATGACCGAGGACGATCAGCGCCTTGTTCTGGCCCTGCAGCACGGCATCGCGCGCGTATTCGCACGTTTCCCACTCGTTGATCTCGCCGCACACAATCACATCGATGCCTTTCCTGGACAGCCCGTGGATCTGGCTGCGCCCACCCCCTGCGCCGACTGCAAAGCACACCCGGCGGCAGACCGTCTCTGGCTCGCCTACTATACGCAGGGTGCCAATGCCCAGCTTTTCCTTGAGAAACACAGCCAGATCGTCCAGCGCCATCGCCTGGATATCAAACACAGGCGGGTACGCCTCATCGACGGCTGCATTCCACCCCAATGCCTTGCGCACGCCGGTCATGATCCCATCCGGCCGATGCATGTGCCAATAGTCGTGGAATCGCCACACGACGAGGTTGTTTTCATCGATGAACTGCCGCTTGGCCGCATACACAGGGTCGCCACCCAGCCAATCCACCTCATCCAGGTGGTTGTAAAAGGTCGGCTCGTGGGTAATGATCAGGTTGGCACCCAGATCGACGGTCTGTTTCAGTACGGCGTGCGTGGCAAGAAAGGTAGTCACAATGCCCGTGACCGGCTGTGACGGATCGCCGGTCTTGATCGTGTCCACCGTCCCATCGCGTGGCGCGCCCGGGATCTGGGAGATGATGGTATCGATTACATCTTGAACGCTTTTGCTCATAATCTCCTCCTAAAAGCAATTGGCCACCAATCATATCACCTGACTATATCACAGATATCCTGGTGTGTCCAACAAGGTATGTCTCGTATCTTATATCTTGACGGGATAACGCCACCTGGTATACAATACAGACACAACAACATTGAGATTGTGAGAAAACCATGCCCGAACTACCCGATCTGGAAATCATTTGCGAGTTTCTATCGCAACACATTGTGGATAATACCATCGTCGCTGTTGAGGTAAACCGGCCGATCGTGATTCGCAACCTGCTGGGAGGCGACATCGCCCAACTGCTGGTCGACCGGCATTTTACCGGCGTCGTGCGCCGTGGCAAATTTCTGCTCTTGGTACTTGACGACGGCCTGCACTTGGTGATCAATCCCATGCTGGCCGGGCGCATCCGCTATGGTGCGCCGCTGACCCGCGCTCGCAAGCGTGACGTGATGATTCTTACCCTCGATGATGGACAGGAACTGCGCTACCACGACGCCAAGGATATGGGCAAAGTGTACCTGACCCGCGATCTGTCCCAGATCCCGACCTTTGACAGCCTGGGACCGGAAGCCACTGCCTCGGAGCTGACCCTCGACGTCTTTCGCCAGCGCCTGAAACAGCAGCGCGGCGAGATCAAACGCGTGATGAGCAACCAGAGTTTTGTGGCCGGCATCGGCAACGCTTACGCCGATGAAATCTGCTGGCGTGCAGGCATCTATCCCTTTCGCCGCCGCGGCACGCTGAGTGACGACGAGGTAACGCGGCTTTACACGGCAATGAGAGATGTGCTTACCGAAGCGATGGAGACATTACGCCTGCGGATCACGGATCAAATCGACCAGGAGGTGCGAGATTTTCTGTCCGTGCACGGCAAACCGGGTGCGCCATGTCCCGTTTGTGGCAGCGCGATCAGCGAAGTAAAGCGGGAACGCCGAGCGACACATTTCTGTCGCACCTGCCAGCCGGGACTGATGATCAAACAATAGGCACCTCACGCTTGCCGCAACCGATCGTCCGCAGAACCGTTGTCATGATCGTAGGTGCGTAAAAACAATGACCAGGGAGTCTGGACCGTGAGAGGCACACATATGTTGACAGGCGGCACGAACTTGATTTTGCTGGGGGTGACCTTGCCGCTCGTCCTCTTTGCCCCCAAACTTTGGCCGCTGCTTGTGATCGACGCCGGGGTGGCGTTCCTGATTGCAGCTCTGGCTTACCACGTCGGCGCGCTGGCCATCCCTGGCGCTATCGTCGGGGGATTAGGCGTGTTACTCGGCTGGCAGTCGCTGACCGGCCATTGGGCGAGTTGGTTCTATGCCTGGCCGTTGGTACCCGGCTTTGTGGGGCTGGGGTTGATCATCGCCTACACCGTGGGAATGGGCGATCGACGGGTCAAAACAGTCGGCATCGTCTGGTTGGTCGAAGGGATGTTCACGACGGCCTTGTTCAGGATCATGTGGATTCTGTTTCCGATTCATTTTTCCTGGCCTTTTATCCTCATCGGCCTGGGTGCTATGTTTTTGCTGGCTACAACACCCACAGGCATCGCAGCCAATGTGATCCCCGGCACCCTCATCGGCGGCCTCGGGCTGATTCTGTACTGGCAAAATACCTTCGGAGACTGGACAAGTTGGACCTACGTCTGGGCATCCATTCCCGGCCTGGTTGGATTGGGCTTGGTCCTGGCAAATGCCCTCGGTATGGGGGGACAGACAGTCCGCAAGATAGGCATTTCGATCATCGACTGGAGTTTGGTCGCCTTGATCGCTTTTGCCCTCTGTTTCACTTTTTGGCCCCTGCTTGCCAGGTACTGGCCAGCGCTGCTTATCCTCGCCGGCGCGATCATTGTCGTCCAGTCTGTCTACGAGTCAGCGACAACCTGATTTACGGCCTGGCACAACCGCTTGCTTGTAGCGCCAAACGGTGATATACTCACCGGGCTTTTGAATCTCACACGCCTGCTTGTGCACCTTGGCAACGAACAAACCGGTAATGAGGTACAATGTCCAAACAAACACGATTGATCTGGATGGCTCTGACGGCAATGAGCATCCTCATCCTGGCAGGATGTTTTTCTCGTCCGACAGGACTCTCGGGCACGATCAAAACCAGCGGGGACACCAATCCACAGGATCTCGAGTTACACGTCATCGCCTTGAAGGAACAAGACACAAACAGCGCGATACCGGTCTTTGTTCAAGGGGAAATCATCGCCAAACCCCTCATCGACGTCCAGGGCCGGTTTGAAGCGCAGATCCGTCCGGGAGACTATTTGCTCAAACTCTTTTCTGCCCAAGGCGACTTGTTGACAAGTTACCAGATCAGCGTGAAACGAAACAAGATGACCAAAGTCGAACTTGAGGAGTAGACTAGCTGATGACCAAAATCCACCTGTCACACAACCGCTATTTTGACCCCAATCCCGAGCAACGCCGAGTCGCAATGGAACTGTACGAATCCGTTGCCGATTTGCCGATCGTCAGCCCACACGGACACGTCGATCCGAGGCTGTTTGCCACCGCCGACGCCACGTTTGGCACGCCGGCCGATCTGTTGATCATTCCCGATCACTATGTTTTTCGTATGCTTTACTCGCAAGGCGTCAAGCTCGAGGATGTGGGTGTGCCGCGCACGGATGGCGGTCCGGTCGAGCAGGATCATCGCAAGATCTGGCAGATTTTTGCCGACCACTTTTACCTGTTTCGGGGCACGCCCTCTGGTATGTGGCTGAATCACGAACTATACGACGTGTTTGGAGTCGAAACCAAGCTGAATGGCGACACCGCACAGGCCATTTACGATCAGATAGAGGCCAAACTCGCCACTCTGGAATTTCGCCCCCGCAAGCTGTTCGAGCAGTTTAATATCGAGGTTATGTGTACGACCGATGCTGCTACCGACCCGCTCACCTATCACCAGCAGATCGCGGACTCGGGTTGGCAAGGCATCATCTGCCCCACGTTTCGCCCCGATGCCGTGGTCAACATCCTCACCGAGGGATGGCAGGACAACATTAACGCGCTAAGCGATCTGTCGGGCATCACCGTCGATTCGTACACGCACTTTGTCCAGGCACTCGAAAATCGCCGCCAGTTCTTTATCGCGATGGGTGCGCACGCCACCGATCACGCTGCGCTCACACCCTACACGGCTGAACTCTCAAACGTCGAAGCAGAGGCCATTTTCCAGCGCGCGCTCAACGGCACAGCCACGGCAGAGGATGAGACACGCTTTACGGCGCATATGATCATGGAAAGTGCGCGTATGAGCATCGAAGATGGGCTGGTGATGCAATTCCATTCCGGCTCTTTCCGCAACCACAACCAGGTGATCTTTGATCACTTTGGCCGCGACAAGGGTTGTGACATCCCTGTGGGCAGCGAGTTCACCACCAACTTGCGCCCACTGCTCAACAAATATGGCAACGACCCGCGCCTGACCTTGATTGTCTTTACGCTCGATGAAACGACCTATGCCCGCGAGCTTGCTCCGCTGGCCGGACACTATCCGGCGCTAAAGCTCGGGCCAGCGTGGTGGTTTCACGACAGCCTGAATGGGATGATGCGTTACCGCCAGCAGATATGCGAAACAGCGGGCCTGTATAACACTGCCGGCTTTAACGACGATACCCGGGCCTATCCCTCCATTCCCGCCCGGCACGATCTGTCGCGACGCGTTGACGCCAACTGGATTGCCGGTATGGTCGTGCGCGGTGTTATTGACATGGAAGACGCCGGCGAAATGATTGTCGATTGTGCCTATCGCTTGGCGAAAGCAGCATACAAGTTTGACTAGACGAACTTGACGACACGGAACACGCACCATGTTTTGGCCTGCGTGTTCCGTGTTTTTTTGTTAGGAGCCCCGCATGGCCGTAGCCCTTGACCAACCTAAAACCATTGATCTCCAGGTCGAACACCTGAACCGTACCATCCTCAAACTGGCTGCCCCAGCAATTGCCGAAAGCCTGCTAACCACACTCGTTTACCTGAGCGACACCATCCTGATCGGTTGGATGAATGACCCGGTTGCCCTGGCTGCGGTAGGTCTCAGTGGCACGCTGATGTGGGCTGCCGATGGCATCTTTCAAGCCATCTCGGTCAGCGTGTCGGCTATGGTCGCTCGCTTTTGGGGAGAAAAAGACTTTGACTATGCACGCGCTGTAGCCGGGCAGTCGCTGTCGCTTAGCGTTATCGTCGCCCTGATCTTGATGGCGATCCTGATTCCCATTGCCCGCTTTTTTCTGCAACACATCATGGGTGGCGAACCGGACGTCGCCCTACGCGGCGCGTTATACGTGCGCATCATCCTGGCGACGTCGCCGATCAGCTTTTTGCTGACGATATCGAATAGTATTATGCGTGCTACCGGCGACACGCAAAAGCCGATGATCATCACCGGGCTGATGAATACCGTGAACGTGCTGGTCAGCATTGTCCTGATTTTTGGCCTTGGGCCGATCCCTCGTATGGGACTGGCTGGTGTGGCCATAGCGACGAGCCTGGCGCGCACCCTGGGTGGTGCGATCTCCCTCAGCGTTCTCTTTGCCGCCAAGGGGCAAATCAACCTTGGCTTTGCACACGTTCGCCACTGGGATTGGCGTCTGCTCTGGCGTATGTTGCGCATTTCACTGCCCAACATCGGCGAGACGCTCATCTCACGGCTGGGTTTTATTCTCTTTACGCGCATTCTCTCGACCCTGGGCACGATCGCTCTCGCCGCACACCAGATTGCATTGCGCGTTGAATCGATCGCCTACATGCCCGGTTGGGGGTTGGCAACATCCATCGCCGCTTTTGTCGGGCAGTCGCTGGGAGCCAAAAGACAAGATGTGGCTGAGCAAGGTATCCGCAGCGCGTTGGTGATGGGCAATGGGGCGATGGCCTTTTTTGGGTTCGTCATGATCGTCTTTGGGCCAGGCATCGTGCGCCTCTTTGGTGTTCAGAATCCCATTCTGATGGCGATGGCCACTACGGTAATTCGCATCTCGGCGCTAGAATTGTTCGGTCTCGGTTCGTTGATGATCCTGGGCGGCTGTTTGCGGGGAGCAGGCGATACGCGCACGCCTATGATCGTCACAATGGTCGGCACATTCCTATTCCGCGTGCCGATCACCTATCTCTTTGCGCTGGTTTTGAACGGGGGACTAAAGGGGGTTTGGCTGGCAACTGCGGTCGATTGGAGTATGCGGGCGCTGATTATGTGTTTCCTCTACCTGCGTGGCAGGTGGAAGACAGTGACGGTATAATAACCATTCTGGCTTTTAATCGAGCGCGAAATTTCCATTCCGAACTGGGAGCTGGCAAGCCAAATCAGAAGCGCTCCTATTCAGGAGCGAAGGCGCGCAGCAGCGTCGCTGGCCGTTCCGCATAGATCGAGAATTCGCACAGTGCCGCCGGCAACAATGCAAAACGAACCGCGGGCAAACTCACCGGCTCGCCCGTCCAACGTACTTGGACCTGCCCCGATACGCATCCCCAGATTTCGAACGTGCTCCCATCACAGCACCCTTGGTAGGTTGTCCAAACGTCCAGATCGACCTTTTCCACGCAAAAATACGGGCAGCGGCTGATCTCGGCCCTGCATACACCGCCGCTGTCCTGGACGACCACCGGCTCGTACGCCTTGGGACGGATCATGTCAAAATTAATCACGTCCAGCGCCTTATCGATGTGTAGTGGGCGAGGTTTGCCGTCCGCGCCAAGACGCCCCCAGTCATAAACGCGATAGGTCGTATCCGAATTCTGTTGAATCTCGGCCACAACGGCGCCTTCGAGCAAGGCGTGTATCGTCCCGGTCGGGATGTAAATCGCATCGCCTTGCTGAATCGGCAAATAGTGCAACAGCTCGGCCAACGTACCCTCTTGCAGCGCCGTGCGAAACGCCGCAGCCGTTGTCTTTTTTGATAGACCATAGACCAATTGTGCATCCGGTTTGGCATAGAGTACGTACCACATCTCGGTTTTACCCAACTCGCCATTTTCGTGCTCGAGTGCATAGTTATCCGGTGGATGAACCTGCACCGACAAGGCACGGTTGGCGTCGAGCAGCTTGATCAGCAGCGGGAATTTATTTCGATCGGTTGCCCATCGCGAGCGCGTGCCGACGAGCGCTTCATTTAAACGCGCCTGCACCTCGGGCAGCGTCAGCCCTGCCAGTGGACCACGATCGACCTTGGTCGAAGAGGACGGGTGTCCAGAAATATCCCAACTCTCGGCGACAATGCCCGGGGGCAATGTGCGCCCAAAGCGGGTCTCCAGGTTGCGCCCTCCCCAGATATAGTCACGAAAAACGGGTTCGAAGGTCAAAGGATAGATCTCATATTCTGCCATTTATTTTCCTCCAGGATCGAGAATGTCGCCATTTTACACCAGAGCAAACGATTTGTCCACCAACCAAAGGCAAACATGGATGCCGTGTCCATCCTTGACGCTCCTTTTGTTTGCGTGTATACTGAGACTAGGTTTCTTGGCGAATTCTGCATAACCGTTGCATAAACTATCGCCAAGAGCATGCCGCTTAAGGCTGTTTTGAGGAGACGTTGGTCGAACAAGCATGCGATTTCAATGGCTGGGCGAATGGGGAATGGTATACTTTGAATGGCCACAACGCCGCTTGGGCTTTTTTTTGTTGGCCATTTACAGCCTGTTGTACGTGGGCCTCCTCGCGCGTATCGTCGTCAGCTATTACCGCCGTCGCCAGGAATTCCAGGGAACCTGGACCCACAAGGTATTATGGTTGATTGCCTGGTTTGTGCTTGGGATCCTGCTCGCCAACGCATTCGCCCTCGAATGGCCTGCCGACAAGTTGTCGAGGGGCTTGGCTCCTGGACGAGAAATGCTTGCCCTATTTGCCTTTGTGCCGATTGCTATCGCCGCATCCCAGCTCGGTGCAGGTGGGGCGATCCTGGTCGGATTGGCCAGCGGATGGGTCAGCGGCGCATACGACACCAGCCGCCTGCTTCACATTTTTGAGATTGGCACCTTTGGGTTGCTGACTTCCTTACTGCTCTACCAGGACTATGAGGGCAAGCTGGGGCAATTCTTGCGCCAACCGCTCGTCGCCGTTCCCTGGGCGGGCTTGACGACCTGGATGCTCGGTATCTTTTCGATCTATGTCTACACCGAACAAAACCTATCCATGCTTTCGGCGATCAACAACAGCGTTACCGTGGTTGTCGCCAACTTGCCCGTTGTTCTGATCAAGTCCGTTGTTGCTGGCGGCATTCTGCAGATTTTATATGCCATTTTTCCACAACTGTGCGCCGTTCACACCCCTACCCGCACGCCTCCATATGGACGCAGTATCAGCCTGCGCTTTTTGTTCGTTTTCTTGCCCGTAGCAACCCTGACCCTGGTCATTGTCCTCTATGCGATGATGGCTCAGGCACTGAGGATCGCAACCGATCAAGCCATCGCTCAAGTCGCTCATGTGGCTAAAAACGTCTCCATCGAACTGCCATTTTTCACGTGGACCGGCCAATCTCTGCTTAGTGGCATTGCCCTCGATGATGATTTGCAAGATCCTGACTATACAGTCCGCGAAGCGGGACTGAAACGGGGTATGCAAACCATGCCTTTTTTCAACCAAATCGCGCTCATCGACAAAGATGATGTCGACCAGATCCCACGCAACGTCGTCCCCACTCCAAAAGGACGGTATGACCTGACCGACCGGGAACGCCGCCTGCTCGAATTGACACTAAGAGACGGATCAACCCAGATCAGCTCCGTCCATAGGGATATGCTCAACGAACCCATCATCTCTTTCCTGGTGCCAGTCAAGAGCGCACTCGTACCTCAAGAGATCAAGGGGGCATTGATTGGGCGGGTACACATCAAAGACAACTACCAATTAAAGAGCATGATCAATAACCTGCAGCCGCCGGGCGAGTCTGAAACAAACCGAGGTATCGGGTTTTTGATCGATGAACGAAATCAGATCGTCGCTCACCCGGACATCACGCAAATCCTGGAAACGTGGGAGCCCAACCCTGAATCGATGATTAACCACGACGTGCCGGACCCCTTGGCGATAGCTTATGAAGACAGAAACGGCCAAGAGGGAACCCGGCAACTGGTTTACATATTGGATACCGAGGGCGTCTTGTGGCGAATTGTCGTCATCCGTCCCTATGAAAACGTGCTTGCCCAGGCAACCAACACCTCGTCTCCCTTGCTGATTCTCTTTCTCATCGTTGGCGTTGCGGCGTCAATCAGCATCCCTGTTTTCACTGCGCGCCTGACCCGCCCGTTGCAGACATTGTCCCAGGCCGCCAGACAAATAGCCGATGACCACCTGGATATCTCGATCGATGTTGCTGGCGAAGATGAGGTCGGGCAATTGGGCCGTTCTTTTGAACAAATGCGCCAGCGGCTCAGCGAGCGAATGGAAGAATTAAGACTCATCCTGGAAATCAGCCGCCAGGTGTCGATCAGTATGGAACTGGAACCATCTTTGACACCGATTCTCAATGGTGCTGTCCAGGCAACCGGAGGAAAAGCTGCGCGCATTGTCTTGATCAACGAGCGCGGGATCTTTGAAAAAGCAATTGGTTCTGGCTTGCCGAACGTTCAAAAAGCAATGGCGCGTCTCGATTTGGCGCTCGACGTCGTTGTCAAACGAAATCGGGAACTTGTTATCCAGGAAATAGCGCGTTCCAGCAATGTCTCACTCCAAGAGCTATTGCACGCCGGCATTCGAGCGGCAATTGGGCTGCCTCTGCGCTTGCAAGAGCGCGTCACCGGTGTTTTGTGGGTAGCTTTTGATCATGCGCGACACTTTGAGGAGTCCGATCTGCGATTTTTATACACTTTGGCCGGGCAGGCCGCCGTTGTCGCGGCGAACGCGCAGTTGTTTGAAGATGTTCAGGAAGAACGAGGACGCTTGAAGGCGATTTTGAACAGCACAAACGACGTGGTGATCGTCGTCGACGCCCAAGGTCGCATCTTGTTGTCCAATCCGGCAGCTAGGAGAACCTTTGGTATCATCGATCACGAGGTGATAGGCGTGCCTGCTCAAGACGCGATCGACGATCCCTCTCTGCTCTCGCTCTTGACCCGAACGATGGATACCGAGAGTGCGCTGACCGACGAGATCCACGCGCCGGACAGGCGCACGTTTTCAGCCAGCGTCTCGTCGCTTGCCGGGGGCGGGCGCGTTCTAACCCTGCGCGACATCACTTATCTCAAAGAACTCGATCAGATGAAGTCCGATTTTGTCAACACCGTGTCTCACGATTTGCGCTCGCCATTGACCTATATGCGTGGATATACGACAATGATTCCGATGGTCGGAGACCTGGATGAAAAGCAGCTCGGCTTTATCGATAAAATCGTTAACGGCATCGAGCAAATGACCTCCCTGATCGATGACCTGCTGGACATTGGCAAAATCGAGGCCGGCATAGGTGTCGAGCTCGAACGGTGCTGGCTGCCGGGTGTCGTACAAGCCGTCGTCGACGACCTGGGAGCGCGGGCGGTAGAGCATAAACTCAAACTGAATGCGTCTCTGCCCTCCAACATTCCTCCCACGGTAGCTGACAACACGCTCATTCGCCAGGCGATCAAAAACTTGGTCGACAATGCCATCAAGTACACGCCGGGCCCCGGCGAGGTAAACGTTCAATTACAGGTAAATAACGACGCTTTGGTTGTTCTTGTGCGCGATACTGGTATCGGCATTGCTGCCGAAAATCAGGCCCGTCTCTTTGAAAAATTCTACCGTGTCAAACGTCGCGACACGGTGCACATCAAAGGCACGGGCCTGGGATTGGCCATCGTCAAATCGATCGCCGAACGGCACAATGGCCGAGTCTGGGTAGAAAGCAAACTGGGCGAAGGCAGCACCTTTTTCCTATCCATCCCGTTGATCTCTTGGCAGGATCATCTCGCCTCGCAAGATCACGCCGCAGCGCAGCAAGATGTGGCCAAAGCAAATTAAGAGTCGATCAGTCCAGCACCAATCCATCAACTCGGCAGTCTATCTTGGTGCTATGACAAATACCCTTAAGTTCGAGTAGGACCAGACGTTCATGATCCCTCTTTACCTCTACATGCGCAATTTTATGTGTTACCGCGAGCAATCGCTCGAATTGCGCGGCATTCAATTAGCTTGCCTGACCGGCGATAACGGACATGGCAAATCAGCTATCCTCGATGCGATAACGTGGTCGCTGTGGGGCTATTCTCGGGTTGGGGCCCGCCGAGACGATGAATTGATCCACATCGGTCAAGACGAAATGGAGGTCGAATTCGAGTTCGAGTTGGGCGAATTCGCCTATCGCGTTATTCGCAAACGCAGCAAGAGTAAACGAGGGTACAGTGGGCTCGAACTACAGGGATGGGATGCCGAGAAGGAGCATTTTCGACCACTGACCGAACCAACGATCACCCAGACCCAAAAGGCCATCATTGATCTGTTACGAATGGACTATGACACATTCGTCAATTCGGCATTCTTGCTCCAAGGCCGCGCTGACGAGTTTACAATCAAACGGCCAGGCGAACGGAAACGAGTGCTGGGCAATGTACTGGGTTTGGACATCTATACCCAATACGAGCAGGCGGCCAAAGAGTTGGCCCGAACGTCGAGAGCACACGCCGATCAGATCGTTGCCGCCATAGAACAAATCGATCAAGAGTTGGATCGCGAACCAGAATACAAGAGCGCCGTGCGCACGGCGGAAGCCGAATTGGTTCGCTTGCGCGACGAACGCATAAACACAGAGCAAGACTACGAGCGCATTCGTATTGCACTGCAGGAGACAGAGTCAGCACAACAGCAACTAGTCGACCTGAACCAGCGTATTGATCAAGCGCAAAATGAACGGGATCGCTTGTCTGTCGAGATGGCCGCTCACCAGGCCAAACGTGATGTGCTGCAAGACGCATTGACGCACAAAGACGAGATCGAACAAGGCTTTGCAGCGTGCGAGCAGGCGATCAATCAAAATGAAGCGATGAACGCCAAGCTGGGTGAATTGGTATTGTTGCGCGATCGTCGCAGTGCGCTGGAACAAACCATAACCGAGGCACGGCACGAGTTGGAAAAAGCCAAACTCTCGGCGACGGAAAAAGTGAATCAACTCGAACAAACCGCCAGCGCCCTGGACCGCGAACCAGAATGGGACGCCGCGCGTGTCGAATTGAAACAACTCGACGACGATGAGCAAACGCGTGAACAAATTCGCCTAGACGTGCAAAACCTGACTGCCGAGATCGCCACGCTGCAGACCGAAAACAAACAGGCTCAAACTGATGCCGAACAAATCAAGGACAAGATTGTACTGCTCCAGGCCGGCCAGGCGTCGGCAGACACACAGGCGGCTTGTCCTTTATGTGGGCAACCACTGGGCGAGGATGGCTGCACGCAATTGATAACGACCTTGGAACAAGAATTGGAACGTAAACGGGCTGCCTATCGCAGCCGAAACGAACAGATCAAGCTGGTCAGGCAACAGATCAAATCTATCCAAGATGGCTCGCGCGAGATCGAACGTGCGCTGCTCGGGCGTGCAGCCTTGCAGCGCAAAGAAGCAGCACTGGCCCACACCGTCGAGGAAGCGCGCGCGGCGTATCATGCCTTGCCAGGTGCGCGCGAGACAATGCAAACAATCGATATGCGTCTACAAAACCAGGACTTTGCGCAGGATACCATGGCGAAACTGCAGCAGGTCGAACAAGATCTGGGCAAACTGGGCTACGATGCTGCCGCTCACCAGCAGATCAAAGAGCAGATCACAAACCTGCACGTTTACCAGGACAAGATGCAGACCCTGCGAGAGGCCAGCACGAGCATGGACATCATTCAACTGGCGATCGCCCAGCTCGAACAACAACGTATCGATATCGACGAACGAATAACCACCAATCAGGCACAAGCCGGCGAACTGGTGCCGGTTGTCGCCCAACTGCCGGACCTGCAGCGCCAGGCGCTCCAGGCACGCCAAACGCTAGAAACGGCTCACGATCGAGAACAACAAGCCAATATCAAATTGGGCGCGGCACGCACCAAGATCGAATATTGTGCCGACCTGCGCAAACAGCGCCTCAAGCGCCAGGAACAAGAACGTGCGCTGCGCGAGCAGCAATCGATCTACCAAGAGCTACAACTTGCCTTTGGCAAAAATGGCGTCCAGGCTATGTTGATCGAAACGGCTATTCCCGACATTGAAGAAGAAGCAAATCATTTGTTAGCTCGAATGACCCATGGCCGTATGCACGTTCGTTTTGAAACCCAGCGTGAAACTAAAAAAGGGGAAGCCGCCGAGACACTGGATATTTATATCTCGGATGAACTGGGCACGCGCAGTTACGAGACATTTTCCGGCGGCGAGCGCTACCGGATCAACTTTGCCATTCGTGTTGCCCTGAGCAAACTGCTGGCTCGGCGCGCAGGTGCGCAACTGGAAATGTTGGTCATCGACGAAGGTTTTGGCACGCAGGATAATGAGGGTCGCGATGGATTGCTCGACGCCATCAATGCCGTCAGCAGCGACTTTGGCTGTATCCTGGCGATCACGCACATTGATGAACTCAAAGATGCATTCAATGTGCGTATTCACGTCGATAAAACGGCAGCCGGATCCGAACTTACAATCATTTGAGTGTGGGACATATCGCCGCTGGTTTTCGCGTCCCACACGTTACACACTATCTGGACAAAAGGAGAGATACTGTGGAAAAACGCCAACTGGGTAAATCAGACCTGCACGTTTCGACATTGGCCCTTGGATGCTGGGCGCTGGCTGGCGGCGACGGTTGGGGTGACCAGGATGAACACCAGGCGGTCGCCACCATTCATGCTGCGATCGATCACGGCATCAATTTTTTCGATACCGCCGAAGGTTATGGCAGCGGCGCAAGCGAAGAGATTGTCGGCAAGGCGCTGGTTGACCGGCGCGACAAGGCATTGATCGCCACCAAGATCAGCCCCGGCCACGCCCATCCCGATCGGGTGCGCGATTACCTGGAGGCCAGCCTGCGCCGCTTACAGACCGATTACGTGGACCTGTACATCATCCATTGGCCGCTGCAATCGCTCCCTGTGGCAGACACACTGTCGGTATTGGAGTCGTGCAAAAAAGAGGGCAAGATCCGTGCCATCGGTGTCAGCAACTTTGGCAAGGCCAACCTGCACGAGATGCTGGCTGCCGGTGTCGAGATCGCGGCCAATCAATGCTGCTACAATTTGTTTTCACGGGCGATCGAGTTTGACGTCCTGCCTATCTGCCGGGATCATGCGATCAGCATCACCGCCTACATGCCGCTGATGCAAGGCATTTTGGCCGGCAAGTGGCAAACCATAGACGACATCCCGTCTTTCCGCACGCGCACGCGGCACTTTAGCGGTGATCGTCCCGGTGCCCGCCACGGGTCTCCCGGTGCAGAGCCGCAAGTGGCGGCCGCGCTTGACGCCATTCGCACGATCGCCGCCGATTTGAACTGGCCGATGGCCAACGTCGCCCTGGCCTGGGTGGCTGCCCAAGAGGGGCTGACCAGCGTGTTGGCCGGCGGGCGAACACCAGGACAAATCGAGCGCAACGTCAAGGCAATGGCTCAAAAACTGCCACCCGGTGTGGTCGCCCGCCTCAATCAGGCCACCGAGGCGCTCAAAAACAAGCTTGGTCCCAGCATCGACTATTGGCAGAGCGCCGACAACGCCCGTTCACGCTAAGGGAAGCCAATGAGCCGATTGCTGCGCCCTTTTTACAGTCGCGATACCCTGACCGTCGCTCGCGATCTGTTGGGGCAGCGCCTGGTGCGACAAATCGATACCCAACAGGGTCCGATCCGCGTTTCGGGCCGCATCGTCGAATTGGAAGCCTACGTCGGCCAGGGCGATGAGGCCTGTCACGCCAGCCGGGGCCGCACGCCGCGTACCGAGGTCATGTTTGGCCCGCCTGGACACGCATACGTTTATTTCATCTATGGTATGCACTATTGTTTTAACGTCGTCACCGAGCCGGAAGGGGCAGCAGCAGCCGTTTTGATACGCGCCCTGGAACCGGTGGAAGGCATAGACGAAATGCGGATCCGTCGCCGGGGACGCGGCGGCGTACAACTCACCAACGGTCCGGCCAAACTGTGCTACGCCTTGGGCATCGACAAAACCCTGAACAAGGTCGACCTGGTGACGAGTGACAGTCTGTGGCTGGAAAGAGACAAACGGGTCGACATGAGCCACATCGCAGCGGGCCCCAGGATTGGTGTAACGGGAGATGAACAGGCCATCACCGTCGAATGGCGGTTTTGGATCAAGGAAAATCCATATGTGTCCAAGTGAACGGCAATCGCTTGTCCAAACTCATCGCCTGCACTTTACGGCTGATGACCGGCAGCGCCAGCCTTATTGCCTGTTGCCTTTTGAGGTTGAGGATCCGGCCAGTTTGGGCGCTGCCGGCAGCATCGCCCGAATCACGGTGCAATACACATTTACGGGTGGCACTGCGGCTGATCCACGGCTAAAAAACGTCGTTGACATCGGGCTGTTCGATCCGCGCGGCAGTGCGTTCCTGACCACAGAAGGGTTTCGTGGCTGGAGCGGCAGCGCACGCTCGACGGTGAGCATTTCGCCGACCAAGGCCACGCCCGGCTATCTGCCCGGCCCGATCTATACAGGTACCTGGCACGTTCTGCTTGGGCTAGCACAGATCTCACCATCAGGATGTGATGTCACCGTGACCATTACACTGGACTGCGGCCCCGGTGAAGAGGCAATCTATGCCGCCTACGTTTCTCCCGGCGTGTTGCGCGCCACGCCTGGTTGGTATCGCGGTGATCTTCATTGCCATACCTATCACAGCGACGCCCAAGGCAGCGTCGCCGACCTGGCTGCCGCGGCTCGTATGCAGACGCTCGATTTTTTGGCCGTCACCGACCACAATACGATCAGCCACCTGCCGGAATTGGCACAACACAGCGATCGTGATCTGCTCTTGATTCCCGGCATCGAAATCACCACCCATCGCGGGCACGCCAACGTGTGGGGTATTCGCGAGTGGATCGATTTTCGTGCTACCACGGACGCTGAATTGGATCAGATCCGCGCTTGCGTGCGCGAACGGCGCTTGCCGTTTTCCATCAACCATCCCAAGTATGGCGGGCCGGAATGGACGTTCGGGACGGTGGCCGATGCTGACGCCATTGAAGCGTGGCAGGCCCCGTGGTGGTTTTCTAACCACGAATCGCTGACCTTTTGGGACAACTTGTTGCGGCAAGGCAAACGCATCAACCTGGTCGGCGGCAGTGACAAACACCAAAAACCATTTGATGGCCAAATGACTGCACATGAAGTCGGCATGCCGACGACCTGGGTCTATGCAGAGACGCTATCCGAACAAGCCATCCTGGACGGCATTCGTGCCGGCCACGTCTTTGTCTCGCACTCACCGCAAGGGCCGCAACTGGCATTGACCGCGTCGGTCGATGGACACACGGTGATGATGGGCGACGCAGTAGACGTTGACCGTGGCACCGAGATCGCCTTCCAGTGCCGGGTTCAAGGAGGCGCGTCTTGCAGCCAAGGAGACACACTCTTACGTGTGATGCACCGGGAGGGCGAGGCCCGGCGCGTCCGCATCGATGACGACAACTTTTCTTTCGACTGGCAGGCCGTCGTTCAGGGAGATGACTATTGGCGCGTCGAGTTGATCGAATCGACCAACGTCCCCCTGGACAAAGACCCGGTCGCACTGTGGGCATTTGCTCTCTCTAACCCGATTTACGTTTGAACACGAAAGGAGCCCTTTAATGAGTGAAATCCAGATCCTCAAAATGTTAGAAGAGGGAACCATTACTGCCGACGAAGCTGCTAAACTGCTGAGTGCCGTCGAACCCCAGGAAGCTGAGACCGTCAGGGAAACGATCGCCGGCGCGCTGCCGCAAAACATGGCGGAGCCGCTTTCATCCCCAACGCCGTTGGTGAGCCGTTTTCGGCACCTTTTTCTGTCCCTGTTTGTCATTTCGTCCGTCGTGATCGTGCTCTGCGGGTACGGGATGGTTGTCCTGTACAGAGGGGCCGACCGTCGCATCACCTGGGGTTTTGTCGGCGTGCTGCTGGCCTGCGTCTTGGGCCTGTTATTTGCCGTCTTGATGTTCTGGCTGTGGCAAGCGCGCTGGCTCCACGTGCGCATTCGCCAACAAGACGGCAAGCGCTTGATGATCAGCCTGCCCATCCCGCTGATGCTGACCGAATGGGGGCTGCGCATTGCGCGCGACTTTGTCGATGAACAAACATCCGGCTACCTCGACATGGTGTCCACCCTGATGTATACGATCCGCCACAGCCGGGAAAGCACGGGTGGCGAGCCGATCTCGGTCGAGGTTGGTGGAGAGAACGAACAGGTTCAGGTGTACATTGGGTGATCGTATAGGATGGCTTAAAACTGGGCTTGCCAGGATTCATCCCGGACGTGAATGAATAGAGTTGGAAAGGTCAAGTCGTGAAAGAATTGGAAAACATCATCGCAGAGCTCGAACCGACCGTGATCGCTTACCGGCGCGATTTTCACAAGCACGCTGAAACAGGCTGGTGTGAATTCCGCACCAGTTCCCTCATCGCCCGCCGCTTGACCGACCTGGGCTACGAGGTACAGATCGGCCGCCAGGTTGTCAACGACGCCGATCGTTTGGGTCTTCCCGATCGTGATATCTTGCAGGAACGCTGGCAGCGCGCGCTGGACGAGGGCGGCGATCCCGAGTTTTTGCCGGCGGTCAAAGGTGGATTCACCGGCGTGGTCGGCATCTTGCGCAACGGCCATGGGCCGACGATTGGCATACGTTTTGACATCGACGCGCTCGATCTCTATGAAAGCCAGGCGGACACACACCGCCCTATGCGCGAGGGGTTTGTTTCGATCCACCCGGAAGCGGCACATGCCTGCGGCCACGACGGGCACGCCGCGGTCGGGTTAGGTGTGGCCGAAACACTGCTGCGCCTTCGAGATCGATGGCAGGGCACGCTCAAACTCGTCTTTCAACCCGCCGAAGAAGGCGTGCGCGGCGCCAAGGCGATGGTTGGCGCGGGCGTCGTCGATGACGTCGACGTGATGCTGGCCCACCACCTGTACAGCACCTGGCAATTGGGTGAGGTTGCGGGCGGAAGAAGCAACTATTTGGCTACGACCAAGTTTGACGCCTTTTTCACCGGCGCACCGGCCCACGCCAGCGGCGCGCCACAAAAAGGCAGGAACGCCCTGCTGGCAGCCGCAACCGCCGTACTCAACCTTTACGCCATCCCCCGCCACCGCGACGGCGCGACGCGCGTCAATGTGGGACGGCTGCAGGCCGGCACCGGGCGCAACGTGATCTGCCCGAACGCGCACCTCGTCATCGAGACGCGGGGTGCGACGACCGAATTGAACCAATATATGTACGACTATGCCGTGCGCGTGCTGGAATCTGCCGCTCAGATGCACGACTGCACGCTCGAGATCAAGCTAATGGGTGCAGCACAAGGTGCCGACAGCGATCCAGAGCTGGCCGATCAAGTGACCAAGATCGCGCTTGACCTTGGCGACTTTAGAGAGCGCGAACCAGGCAGCGGCGGCGGCAGCGAAGACTATACGTTTATGATGCGGCGCGTGCAGGAAAACGGCGGACTGGCAACCTTTATCGCCGTGGGTGCGGACCTGGACGACGGGAACTCGGGCTTGGGCGGTCATACTGCCGAGTTCGATTTTGACGAGCGCGCCCTTGGCATGGCCGTCAAGCTGTTCTCGGCTGTCATTCTAAATCTGATGCCCGCCGCCTAAGAGGCCGCACCGGCAACAAGGAAATGGGCAGCCGTTTTGGCTGTGGAAAATGCCCGAAAATGTGGATAACCCTGTGGATAACCCTATAAATCTGTGGAAAAACTGGTCAACACTGTGGTAAAAAATGCAAAAAACTGTTGACAAATGCTGTCGATAGGGGATAGGCTGTGAACAACCTTGGGTAAAATCGCAGACTAGTGGTTGAAAAACAGTGCAGATCCTGTTGATAAACAAGGATAGTTGCCAGTCTCCATCTTGGATGGGTCTACCGCAAATCATAGAGATGATACAAACGAGGCGCAAAATGAATCAAAAACCTGTCGTGCACATGATCGGCAACGCCCACATCGATCCGGTCTGGTTGTGGCGTGTGGGAGAAGGGCGAGAAGAAGTGCTGTCCACCTATCGTTCGGCCATTGAGCGAATGGCCGAAACGCCCGGCTTTATTTTCAGCAGCGGTGGTGCGATCACCTATCGTTGGGTTCAAGAGGATGATCCAGATCTATTTCAAGCTATCCAGCAGCGTGTCGCCGAAGGATCTTGGTCAATCGTCAACGGATGGATGATCCAACCCGATTGCAATATCCCGAGCGGCGAGTCGTTCGTCCGCCAGGGACTCTATGGACAGCGGACCTTTGAAGCGCTGTTTGGCAAACGCGCCGTCACCGGCTATAACGTTGACTCGTTCGGGCACGCGGGCAGCCTGCCTCAGATCCTGAGAGGCTGCGGACTGGCCAATTACGTCTTTTTTCGGCCTGCTCCCGGCACCGAGAAAACGCTGCCGGGCACGCTCTTTTGGTGGGAGAGCGACGATGGGTCGCGGGTGTTGACCAGCCGCCCACCGCTGCACTATCCCAGTCACCCCGGCGATCTGATCGAGCGCATCGACGCCGCAGCGGCAGAGGCACCGCCCGAAGTGGGGCACGTCATGTGCTTTTACGGCGTCGGCAATCACGGTGGCGGTCCGACCAAGGCCAATATCGCTTCTATCCTGCAAGCGATGGCGCGGCCCGATGGCCCTGAGGTGCGATTTGGTAACACGGATGCGTTTTTCGATCTCGTGCGCGCCAGTGGCGCCGACCTGCCCGTGCTGCACGACGAACTGCAACACCATTCACGCGGCTGCTATACGGCTGTGTCCAAAATCAAGTGGTACAACCGCAAATGCGAACACGCCCTGCTCACCGCCGAAAAGCTGGCCGCGCTGGCACATCGCTATTGTGATTTGGACTATCCTCAAGACGTTTTGGGATATGCCTGGGAAAACGTCTTGTTTAGCCAGTTCCACGACATCCTGGCCGGCACCAGTTTGCGAGAGGCGTGCGAGGACACTTTTGAGGACTATACAAAAAGCTTGCGTATTGCCGAACGTGTGACGGACGAGGCCTTGACGGCTTTGAGTTCCATGATTGATACACAAAGCCTGCAAACAGTTGCGCCGCATACGAGCACATCGCCCGGTCATACGCCGCGCACAATCCTTGTCTTTAACCCACACCCGTGGGAACACACCACCCCGGTCGAGATTGCGATCACGCCGACGAAACGTTGGCACGACGATTGGCGCGGCAAGGCCTTGCCCGCCCTCGTTCACTTGACCGACGACCAAAAAAGTGTACCTTGCCAGGTGACCCAGATCGAACACGCCGGCGCCCATTATTTTCTGCATCTGGTCTTTATTGCCCAACTGCCGGCGTTGGGGTACCGCTGTTACAATCTGGATATCCCGCAAGACGTGCCGACCTGGCAGGGATTAAAAGAGGAACCCGCCCATGATCTCGAAAACGCAACCTTGCACCTGCAGTTCGATCCAGACACCGGCTGGCTGACCAGCATATTCGACAAAGAGCACAACGTCGAGTTGTTACGCCAGGATGGTGGGGTGCCACTGGTGATCGACGATCCGAGCGACACCTGGAGCCACGACGTGGTCTCGTTTGACAACGTGATCGGCCGGTTTCAGGCCAGCGGGCAGATCGCGCGCATCGAAAACGGCCCGGTGCGACAGACGATGCGCGTGGTGAGTCGCTGGGGCTGCTCGACGATCACAACCGACTATATCTTGTATCACGACGACAGGCAAGTTTATCTTGATATGACCGTTGACTGGCAAGAACAGCTCAAGATGCTCAAGTTGGCCTTTCCGCTGAATCTCGACAATCCACAAAGCACCTCGTCGATCCCCTACGGTCACATTCAAAGAAAAGATGATGGGGGCGAAGAGCCGTGCCAGGATTGGGTTGACGTGAGCGGCAGTATCGACAACGCATCCTATGGCCTGTCCCTGTTGAACGACAGCAAATACGGGTACGACGTCTTGAACGGCGAGTTGCGGATGAGCCTGTTGCGCAGCCCGGTCTTTGCCTTTCACCGCCCCCGCCAGATCGAGCCGGGTGTAACCTACCACTATACGGACCAGGGAGAACAGCATGTGCGTTTGGCCTTGCTGCCCCATGCCGGCGACTGGATCCAGGGCGACGTCGCACGCCGTGCGCTGGCCTTGAACGCTCCGCCGCTCGCCCGGGAGATTGAGTCCCACCAGGGAACCTGGCCCGTGTCGGCATCATTTGTGCGCTGCCCGGCGCCAAATGTCGCCTTGACGACAATCAAAAAAGCCGAAGAAGGGACGGGACTGATCCTGCGCGGATATGAAACAGCCGGACGAAAAACGACAACCAGGATATCCTTTGATCGCGACGAGACGAGCCGGGCTGTTACCTGGAAACCACACGAGATCAAGACCTTGCAGCTCGATCCGAATGGTGCCGGGTTGATCGAGACCAACATGCTCGAACAAACACGAGACTGATATGTTTCCATCTCACAACGTCGTCATGCCAACCATCGATTACGAGCTTTGCCAGGCGTGCAAGAAATGTGCCGCTTCAGAACACTGCCGTTATAGAGCTTTTGTGCGCATCGACCGGGAGGAACCGCCGTACATTGACGTCGCACGCTGCGGAGGGTGTGGGGAATGTTTTCCCCACTGCACGCACAGCGCGATCGTGCCATCAGACGTCAAGCGTACGTAAAGCCGGACCGCGGCCATCGCGATCGATTCCAAGATGCACAAAAAACCGGCACCACACTTTGGTGCCGGTTTACAGCGTTTACCTCGGCTGGGCCATCGCCGTTTTCAAAAAGGGTCGCACCAGGACACCCGCCCCAAGCAAAATCAACAGCACCGGCCAAAAACGGATCAACATGCCGTCGAACGCAAAGAACAGGGTGAATACGGCCAACGCCACCAGGCTCCAGTCGATCAGCGACCAGCCCACTTTTCTCACCGGCCGGTTGCCCATGCCAAGCAGATTGGCAAAAACCAGCCCCAGGCCGACAAAACAAGGGATCAGCGCCCAGGCATAAGCCCAACTTGCCCAGGCCCCGGTCAGATTTTGCCAGCACAGCAGCCAGCCCAGGCCACCAACGATCACCCCCGGAATCGCTTTGGCCGCCACGCCGGTCAGTGCCGCCGCCAGCAACAACATCGTCCCCAGGCCAATGAGGATAAACGGCCAGGTAT
>JAFGJF010000080.1 GCA_016929205.1 Anaerolineae bacterium | reverse complement strand
GACGTGTGGCGCAAAGTGCAGGGCCCGGTCAAGGTCGAGGTGATCGGCGACCGGGCGCAGGACGGGCGTATCGTGACGGTGGCGCTGGCTGGCCCTCAAGCGGAGGAAAAACTGCGCCGCGTGCTCGGTCCGGCTTTTCCGGATGCGCTTGCCGGGACCACCTTTGGTTGGGCTCGGGTGCCGTATGCGGATCGGACTGTGCTGGTGTCTCGCCGCTGTTATGCCAGCGGGGCCGTCACCTACGGCCTGCAAGGGTCCATTGCCCCTTTGCAGGCTGTCTGGGATGCGCTCGTCCAGGCGCAGGCTGTGGTGGTTCACCCCTCTCTGGCTCGCAGCGTGCTGCGAGCGCAGATCGGCTTGCCGGTTCGTTGGCCGGAAAAAGCAGGGGGCGTACAGGCCGTCGAATCGTACCCGTACCTGTTTAGTCTGCATAAAAGCTATTTCGTCGGGCAGGGCAGCCTGCCCCGCCCGCAAGAGGGCGGCGCGGATAAACGCGCGTTTGCCTGGAGCGAAGCCGCCGGCGCGCCGCTCAAACGCACGCCGCTCTACGAGGAACACAAGGCGATGGGCGCGCGGCTGATCGCCTTTGCCGGGTGGGAGATGCCGGTATGGTACAGTAGCGTGGGCGAGGAACACCGCGCCGTGCGCGAGGCGGCCGGCCTGTTCGACGTCGCCCACATGGGCACGCTGGAGGTCAGCGGGCCACACGCCGCCGATTTTCTCGATATGGTCAGCACAAATTACGTCCGGCGGCTCCAGGACGGCCGGTCGCACTATTCGACCATGCTCGACGTCGAGGGCGGCGTCCTGGACGACATTATGGTCTACCGTCGCGCCTGGGATCGGTATTTCGTCGTCGTCAATGCCGCCAATTTCGACAAGGACTGGGCCTGGCTTAACGCCGTAAACAATAACGAGGTGGTGGTGGACAAACACCGTCCGTGGGTGCGCGTGCTGCATCCTGCCGTGCTGCGCAACCTTCACGACCCGAGCGGCGGTCCCGATTGCCGGGTCGACATTGCCCTGCAAGGCCCTGCGTCGCGCGATATTCTTCTGGCGTGTGCGAACGCGATGCCTGGCCACACCGATGCCGGCCTGCGTGTCGAACTCGAGCGTATGCGGCGGACGGATTTTGTCGAGGCCCGGTTGGGCGGATTGGATTTGCTCATCGCGCGCACCGGTTATACGGGAGAAGAGATGGGGTTCGAGCTGTACGTCCATCCCGATCAGGCTGTGGCCTTGTGGCGAATGCTGATGACGCACGGCAAGGCATACGGGATCGTGCCTTGCGGCCTGGCGGCGCGTGACAGCACGCGCATCGAGGCCGGGCTGCCGTTGTACGGGCACGAGCTCGGCGGGCCGTTGTCGATATCGCCCACCGAGGCTGGTTTTGCCGGATACGTCAAGTATCACAAGCCGTTTTTTGCCGGTCGCACCCCCTACAAAGCGTATCATGACCAGAGCAAGCGGCAGGTGATCCGCTTCCAGGTGTGTGAAAAGGGCGCGCGCGCGATCCGTGGCGGCGAGCACGGCGAACCGGTGGTCAACAAGCGGGGCCGGGTCATTGGCCGGGTCACAAGCTGCACGTTGATCGGTGATGTCCAGATCGGTTTGGCCTTGGTGGACGATCGATATACCGAAGCGGGCACCGAATTGTCGATCTATCCGGAGACGCGCAAGGCAGTGGCCAAGGTCCCGGAGGCGTTTGAACTGGGCGATACGGTCCCGATGGCCGTCGATGCCGTGGTGATCGATCGTTTTCCTGGAAAATGAGGCTTTTGACATCTGACCGACTTGTGCTATAATCAGCCCGTGAGGGAGCAAGAAGATAGGGCGATACTCCACCAGAGAAGCGCTTTCTCTGTGACGTGGGCCATACTGTTGTTAACAGTGCTCGTGGGTGCGGTGGCGCGTTTTTACAAACTCGGCGACATCCCACCTGGTCTATATCACGATGAGGCCTTTAACGGGATAGACGCGCTGCGCGTTCTGGGGGGGGAGCGTCCTGTCTTTTTTGAGGCCAACAACGGCCGGGAGCCGCTCTTTTTGTACGGCATCGCACTTGTGATGTCTGTGTTGGGGCGCACGCCGGTCGCAGTTCGTTTAACAGCCGCTGTGTTGGGAACCCTGCTGGTTCCCACGACGTTTTTGATGGCTCGCGCTATGTTTGGGGAGCGCGTGGGGCTGTGGAGCGCGTGGTTGATCGCCGTTGCTCCCTGGGCGATTAATTTGAGCCGGATTGGCCTGCGCGCGATCAGCTTGCCGCTGGTGCTTGCCATAGCCGTGTGGTTGTGGTGGGCAGGCCGCCGCAAACAAGGGCGACTGCGCTGGGTGTGGCTGTCGTTGAGCGGCGTGTTTTTTGGTTTGAGTCTGTATACCTATACGGCAGCACGATTCATCGTCGTCGTTGCCGCGATGTACGCTCTTTTACACTTGTGGATGGGCCACGCGCGCCCCCATCGGCCTGGCGAGCAAACCCGGGCCGAGATCGTTCAATCTTTGCTTGTACCAGCTTTTGCCGGCGTATTGGTCGCAGTGCCGTTTTTGCTTTACTTGTTTACACATTGGGACATGGCCATTACGCGTCCGGGGCAGGTTTCGGTTTTCAATCCCGAGATCAATGGCGGGGATCTGTGGGGGACGCTGATCCGTAATGTGATCAGCGCGGTAGGGCTGTTTGTCTACCGGGGTGACTTTATTCCACGTCACAATGTGCCGTTTCGCCCCCTGTTTGACCCATTGCTATCGGTCTTTTTCGTGCTGGGGGTCTTTTTCTGTCTGCACAAGCGGGATGACGCGTGTGTGCTGGCGCTGATCTGGACGGGCGTGATGCTGCTGCCGACAATTCTGGCCGAAGACTGCCCGCATTTTTTGCGCGCCGTAGGGGTCTTGCCGGCTGCGGCAGTGTTTCCGGCACTGGGACTGGAATGGGTGCGGGGGCGTTTGGCCTCTCGCGGTCTGGTCTGGCCTGGCTACCTGGGGCTTGCGGCCGTGCTTTTGGTTTCTGCCGTGTGGGGCGGGATCGATTATTTCGTCCGCCACGGCGCGAATCCCGAGCTGGCCCATGATTTCGAACTCGCACAGGTGCAGGAAGCGATCGAGATCAACCGCTTTTTGGGAACCGGCTGGCAGGGAGAGGGCATTGCT
>JAFGJF010000554.1 GCA_016929205.1 Anaerolineae bacterium | reverse complement strand
CGCCGTCCGTGCGGTTCCTTCCAGGGTGACCGTGATCGCCGAATGATCGCCAAGCGGATCGCGTCCTTCGAGATAGGCGTGCCCGCTGAGCCTCGTCAGGCAGTCGACGGTGATGATTCCGTCCTCGGTGAGCACGTCGATCGGATCACCACCGTTGGTCGAAATTTGCGCCGAGATAAAGACCAGCGGGCTGACCCCCTCGGCCAGGGCGCGCACGGTAATCTGTGCCAACGTGCCCGATCCCTCAAAAGGCAGCGCCTTGGGGACACGGAGCAGGGTGATCGCGTATTCGATCTGGCCGCTGTCATGGTCGACGACCTCTTGGCCCACTTCAAACTCGTTTTCGTCAAAGATGCTGCCGGGGACGATGATGCCGTTGGCCGGGTCGCCGTCCGGATCGACGATCTCGATCACGGCGGGGTCGAAGGTCAGATGGAACTGCGCGCCGTACAAGGCGGCTACGTCGCGGATGGCGATGGCAACCGTCGACACGTCGCCGCAGTTCAGCGTTTGGCTGGCGGGTTCGACAGAGATCACGGCTAACGACAGCGCCTGGGCCACGAAATCCTGGGTGATGCAAGATTCGCCAGCAACCTCAACCTGGGTGGAGGCAGGGTCAAAGGTATAGCCTTCTCGATCCGGCGTCACCGTATAGGTGCCGAAATCGAGAATGGACCCACTTTCAAAGCGCCCATTGGCGTCGGTCGTGCCCGTCCACGGCGTCGGCCCATCGATGGCAATCATCACGTCGGGCATGGGGAGCCCATTGTTGTCGAGCACCGTTCCCTCGATACAGCCCTGCGGTTCAACGGCGTCAACCATCCACCACGCCTCGATGGCGTATCCCAGGACAAAGTCGTAAGTCAGGTAGGCGTACCCGTCTCCGCCATAAGATGGCCCCCACGAGTTGACAAACTTGAACGCGCCTTGACCGCCGACGGCGTCGTTATAGCCGACGAGGGTAATGGCGTGATAACCTTCCATCTCTTCGCCCGGCTGCGGCACGTCGACCACGTCTTCGTTTAGCTCGGGCGTGTAAAAACCGGGATAGACCGGAATGCCGAGTAAAACCAGGTTGCCGTTGGCCAGGTGGGCCTTGAGGGCCTCAAACTGTTCTGTGGTGACGTGCCCGCCCTCGCCGTAGACAAAGAACGCGCCGTATCCCAGCGAGCGATAACCATAAGCGGCGGCCAGCTGGTTCGTGTCGGGTTGGGTGCAGGGGTCGAACGGATCGTAACCAAAGGCGCTCAATGGCAGTGCGCCGTTCTTGGTCAGGATCGCCAGCGCGTCGGGAAAGCGCATGCCGTCGTCGACCGTGCAGTCAGCGGGCGTGAAGGCTGTGCGCATATTATAAGTCATGCCGGGGCTGAATTGGTGATCGCCCAGCGATGTGTCCCAGCCGCGTTCTTGCCATTCCTGAAACGTCTTGTTGTAATAGGTCGTTGCCCAGGCCACACTGCTGTTCTGCGGCCCTTGATCGCCCACTGGCAGCACTTCCAGTACCGAGTTATCGACGGTGGGGGGCAGCCTGTCGCCCGTCTTGAGGCCAGACGGCAGGCTCGATCGCCCTGGCGACGCCGGGATCAATCCCAGCCCACGTTTGGCCGGTTTCTGGGCCAGCGATGGTCCGGGAGAGATCAAGGCCGCGCACAAGACCAGGATGAGCAAGCAAGAAAACCATTTGCGTCTGTTCATAGCGTTTCTCCTGTAACAATGATAACTATCCATAGGCTGGGGCCTAGCGTTCCCACAGAACCGGTCCTGTCTGACCAAAGTTGGCGCCGGCCATGCTCAGGTCGAGAATATCGACGCGGCCATCGCCGTTGAGATCGGCCTCCGCAGATGCGGCAGGATCAGTCGCGCCAAAATGAGAGCCGACGTACGAGAGATCGAGAATGTCGATCTGGTTATCGCCGTTGACGTCGCCGCCCAGCAGCGTGATCTGGCCCATATCCAGGGGCGTCTCCGCGCCGGCCTTGACCGTGGCGATGGCGTCCAGGTAACCGGGATAATGGATCCTCAAGTCGATCTGTCCAATCGTATGCAGGCCAAAGCTGCCGTCCTGATCGGTGGCCGTGTGCGCCCCGGACGGGCTGGTCAGGATAATCCCCCGGCTGTCGCCGGCACGACCTTGCAGGGCAATGCGCCCGCTGATGTTGGGCAGAACGACCTCCGCCTCGTAGCGCCGGTGCGCGCGGTACCACTGCCAGCGATGGTTGTCATTACGCAGCACATAATATGCGTCGCTTGCCGGATTCCAAAAGATGCGACCGTTGGCAAAGGCCTGGTCGCCGCCCACGGTGCCGTATTCCCAACCGATGGGATATCCGATCCTGTCTTTGGCCGCTTGCTGTTCGCACCACACCCGGCCAAAACCCATCATCGGCCCGTAAGGCCATTGGGCGTCGCCGCACGTAAAGAGGGCCATCCCTGCCTGCCAGCCATCGTCATATTGCGTCCAGGTGCCGTCGTCGCGGTTCAGCCAGTCGGTGCCGCCAGCCAACGCCGACTCGTTATCGAAAACGTAAACCTGGTTGGGCCCTGTCGACGTCTGCCGCCAGTGCATACTGCCCCGCTCAAACTGCTGCTCCGAATACCAGTAGGTCGATGACGGGGCGACGGGCTCGCCCAGCGGGCCGCTGTTGCCACCGCTCTCTTGCCAGCCACGGATGTACGCGGCGTCGATCGGCACGGTGAAATTGGCCGAATCGGTTGCGTCGTTGATGACGGTCAGCGTGCCGGATGCATAGTTGGAGACAAAAACGAGGCTGCCGAGGATGGCAATGCCCTGCCCGCCGTGCATGCCGGGGATGGCCCCGTTGTTGGGATCGGTGTCGATCGCCCGGATCAGGCGATAGTCTTGCCCGGCGTCGAGCACACTCACCTCGTCCAGTTCTGCCTGGACCACGAACACGTGTTGTGTCTGTGGATTGACGGCCACGGCATAGGGTCGCAGCAAAGGCACAAATTCGAGCAGGCCGTTGCCGGCCAGGTCAAGCACGTACAATCCTTCTGCCGTACCATCGCGCTTGGTGATGTACACGCGCCCATTCACCTCGTCCACGGCAGCGGCGAAAAAGCCAATGTGATCCTGCAGCGCCGTCTCCACGCGCCCATCGGCATAGACGATCGACAGACCGGTGTCGCTGCCCCGGTGCTGCTTGATGTAGGCGGCTTCAGCAGAAGCCTCGTCTCGCCAGCCCAGGTAGGCGCTGTGGTTGGGAACATAGGCGTGGTCGCCCGCAGCGGCAGGCAGGGAAGCGTGCCAGCCCACGCTGGCCGTATTGATGACGCTCATGGTGCTGACGTCGATCAGAGACACGGTTTTGTCATCAAAGTTGGTCACGTAGGCGAGTCCGTTGGCGATGGCGATGCCAAAAGGATTGTGTCCCACGCCGATAGTGTGGATGACGGCATAGTTATTGTCCACATCCAGCACGGCAACCTGGTCGCTGCCACTGTTGACGACCAGGAGCGAGCTGCCATCCTCGCTGAGGGCCAGCCCGTTGGGCTTGATGCCGCCGGAAGGCACTTTTTGCAGCACCGCGTACGTCGCGCCGTTTACGACGGCTACCGTATTGTCGCCCTGGTCGGCGACGTAGACCAGCCCGCGAGCAGGATCGACGGCAATGCCTTTGAGTCGTTCTCCTACCGCGACTGTGTCCGATGCGGGGCGTTTCACTACAATCTGAGCGCCCTGGCAGCCGGACGGGATGGGCTGTGCCAGCTGGTCTACCAGGATGAGCCTGTTGCAGACCAACTGGCTCGTTCCCTCGCCGATTCCCTGAAAGGCGATCGTGGCCAGGTGAAGGGTGCCGTCGAGCGGCCCTGCTTTGGGCACGCGGAGCAAGGTGGCGGCAAAGGTGATGGTGCCGGTCGCGATCTCGTTGTACCCCACCTCGTACTCGTCGGGATAGGCGGTAAACGCCGCGCCCTCGACGATTTGCTGTGCCTGTACGACAGCCGGATCGAAGGCCAGTTCGATCTCGAAACCATAAAAGCCCTGCACGTTGTCGACCCATACCTCGACGGTGGCTGCACGACCGGTGTCGATCGTCTGATCCTCTGGATCGAGGCGAACGAGGGCATCGACTTGTTTTTCTGCAATCACGTTGCCCGGTCCCAGACTGAAGACAAAGACCAGGACGCATACCAGGGTCATGATCGGGTACATTTTTGGTTTCATAAGGTCTCCTTGACCGAGTATTCTATGCTGCTGCGAGAAGCCGGGTTTTGCGGCCAAGAACAGCCGCCGCAAAACCCGGCTTTTTGAGTTATGGCGCGCACGTTCCAAAGTTTTTGGCGACGAGAACAATGTCGACAATGTCAACGATGCCGTCGCCGTTGATGTCTGCCGCAGCCGGGTCGGGCGTGGTCGATCCGAACTGCGACGTGATCGCGGTCAGATCGAGGATGTCGATGCAGCCGTCGTTGTTCATCTCGCCGCCGAGCAGCGTGACCTGCGGCACATTGGTGGCTGAGGTGGTGAGTTCGTGTGCCAGGTAGGAGGCGTGCGTAAAGCGCAGGGTGTGCGCCCCGCTGGCTGCGTTCAAGCTGTAGCTGCCATCGGCCTGGGTAGTGACCGTTGCGCCACCGTCGATCTGCACGATCGTGCCGCTGTGGTTGCTGCGCCCCTGGAGCAGCACCTTGCCGCTGAGTGTGGCCTGCCCGCTGCTGACAGTCACTTGTCCATCGGCGTGAGTGGCAGGAATGACCACGGCATTTTTGTCGACCAGCTTGAGGGCGGAGAAGGTTAGCGCCGTGCCGCCCGCTTTCTTGGCATGGAAGGTGATTGCGACCAGGTTGCCGCTGCCGTTGAGCGCGGGGTCCGGGTTCTGCAGCGTCGCCGCGAAACGCAGCTTGCCATTTGTATTATCGATGCTTTTGGCCACCACATAAGGATCCTGGCTTGTCCACCAGCCTCCCGGCTTGGCGTCGGTCACTTCCAGGATCGCCGGATCAAAGCCGATCGTCGTGTCCAGGGCATAGAGGTTGCCAATGTTCTCCACGCGCACGTTGATCTCGAATGTGTCGCCAACATTGACCTGTTTGGATGCAGGTTCGAAATGGACCTGCTGCCCGCAGAGGTTGACCGACACGTCGTCGACGTACATCCAGGTGCGTTTGCCGTTGCCATCATTGATCACGTTAAAGTAAAGGACGATTTCCATTCCCTTGTACGGTGAGAGGTCGTAGCTTTTCTTCATCCACGTGCCGTCGTTGCGCACCTGGCGCAAGACCACACCGCCGCTCAACAGCTTGTAGTCTGCGTCGAGGATGAGCATTTCCTGCCAGTCTTCCTGGACGCGAGATTGGCTGTCGCTCTGGGTCCCGGCAATCGTCTGCGCCGGATTGTAGCCGATATCTTCCTTGCCGGTCCATTCTTGCTTGATCGTATCCTGGCTGTGCGCTTTGTACCAGAACGTCAGCGTCGGGTTGGTCGCACCCGAAGGAATGGTGATGTGCTGGTAGGTCGAGGAATGGCTGTAGGTGTCCGCCGTCGAGGTGGTCACCCCGAGGCGCATCGAACGGGCACCGCTGTGTGCAGCGTCGGTCGTATACTGGGCCGGGCGCGGGGTGACTCCCCACCACCACGAGCCGCTCCACTCAAAACCGCGGTTCTGGACCAGCTCGCTGCACGCCCCGTCGCCATAGCAGGCATCGAGCCGTACCTG
>JAFGJF010000553.1 GCA_016929205.1 Anaerolineae bacterium | reverse complement strand
GTTCGGGCCAATTTTGAAGTCACGGCCCGCACCATCTTTTTCTTGGGCGGCCGGGGCGGAGCTGGCGAGGGTGATTTCGCCGGAGGACCGGACGAGCCGCCTGCCGATTTTGTCGAAGAGAACGACATCCCATTCTAATCGTTTTTCGTTCTGTAAGCAACAACGCCGCTGGAACCTATCCGGCGGCGTTTTACGTTTGCCCAAATCCTTCTAGCTGATTGCTGCGCCCGTCAACTGTTTTCCCATTCGGCGACGGCATCCTGGATCAGTTTGCGAATCGCCGGATCGGGCACCTCGCCAGGCGAGTTGTAGATATCCAGGCCGACCTGGATCTCGAGTGCGCCGTTTGGGCCAGACTGGACGTGAACGTCCCGAGGCGGCGGCGTGGGCAGCGTTTCGATCTTGTTTTGGAGGATCGCTTCGACCTGGTCGATAAACGAGGTGATGGTCGACGACGAACCCGCGGGCCGAAACCCCCTGCTGAAAAAGGTGCTGATCGATTTGCCAACGGCCAACTTTTCTTCGGTCGGCTCCGGCAGCGGTGGTCTCGGGCTTTTGCGCGGCGCAAGCGGCAGCGAGGCTGCTTGCGTTGTCGTTGTCGCCGGCTCTCGTTGTGCCGCCGGCTGTGCAGCAAGTTTTTCCTCCGGGCGTTGGATGTTTTGCAGGGCCTGGGGATTGGCTGCCATACCACCCGTAAAACGCAGCAAATCGGCAATGGCCCACAGCACGCGCCGTCCTACCTGGGCGTCCTTGATCTCGCGGATGTGGGCGTACTGCTGTCCATCGACCTGTACGAGTATCCGGCCTGTTTGTTGGTCACGAATGATCCGCATGACCTCGCCCGGGTGATCGGGCGTTGTTTCTTTTGTAACAGGCAATTCACTGGCCTGTGGGACTGATGCTGCTGGCGTACTGTCTGGCTTGCTCGTCTGTCCCAGGATCGGCTTGGCCTTTTTTGACGATCCACCACGGCCACCCAGGGCAGTGATGATAAAAACGAACAAGCCAACGGCAGTCAAGATCAACGCAATCAGGCCAACGAGCAAAAGCGTCGGATTTGTGTCTCCCATACCTGTTCCTCACCTGTTTATACTGGAAAAACAGCCAAGGTTATTATATCACGATCTATGGCTTGAGCGCAATGGTGCTTTGGTCATGGCTGGACTAGAGCCGTCTTGCCAGCCAGCGGATGCCACGCGCGACGGTGGCGCGGAAACCGGCGTTGGCAAAAGCCTGGTTGTCGTGACCGCACACCAGGCAAAATACGCGCGCTTGTTTGTACTGCCGCGTCCAGCCGATGGCCCGCATGCTTTTGGGATGATCGGTGGTCAGCAGGATCTCACAGCCCTCTCCCGGTTCATCGACGGTATAGGTCTCGTCGATCATCTCCCAGTCTTGCAGCCCCTCGGTGATGGGATGATCGGCCTTTTCGACGTGAATGGCAATTGTCTCGTTGGGGTGATAGCCGAATCCACGCTCCTGGATGCCGACCAGATCGGACCAAAGTTGCCATTTACGGTAGGCCAGCAGGCCATGATGCAGGATCAGGATGCCTTGTTCGCTTTCGCCCAGGGATTCCAGGACCGTTTTTTGATCGCCTTGCCACCATTCGACCTTTTCGCCGGGAGTGTCCTGGTGGAAATTGTAAAACACTAGCACGTCGTACTGTTCTCGGACCTGGTCGGCAGAGGCGCAGTAATCGTCCAGGCTTTGCGGGTAGGCGTCGATGCCGGGTAGGCTGCGGAAAAGAGTGTAAAACCCAGGCACGTCAAAAGCGTGATGTCCGGTAATTGCCGCGACCTTGATTTTAGCACTCGTTGGAAGCCTGTTCATCTTTGTCTCCTGACAAGCTGTACTCACTGCCGGCTGGTTGATGATCTACAAGACCGGCCGGCTGTCCAATCCGTCTGGCACCTCGACTTGCATCAGTTTGAGGACCGTTGCCGTCGCGTCGACGATGCTGAATCCTGTCTCGATGATCGGGCGATTGCGGACGGCCAGCATAGCGTCGTCGTAAGTGTGCATACCGTTGAGGTCCTCTCCCTTAAAGGTGAGCGCGTCTTTGCCAAACGGGCCTTTCAGGTCATAGCCGTAGCGGGGCACGAAAATCAGATCGGCAGCGCGGTCGAACTCGGGCCCGTCGTAAATGTCTTCGCGTTTGAGGACCTTTTCCAGCATTGGTTCGCCGGTCTCGGGATCGACCAGCTCGGCCATGGCCGCCTGGGCGATTTTGTCTCGCCACGCTTCGTACTCGGCTTGTGGCACGCTGCCTTGCGGCTCGCGTCCCTGCAGATTGATGAACACGCGCCCCGGATCGAGCGAGTAAACCTGGCAGTTTGGCCCCACATCTTTGAGCTGCATCCGTTCTGGTCTGGGATCGGGCAGCGCCAGCCAGCCTTTTTGGGCCAGCCACTGGTTGACGTATACTTCGTACTTGATCGTGCAAAAGCCATGGTCCGAGAGTAAAATCAATTCCGCATCCGTCTTTTCTACCCGTTCCAGGACTTCGCCCAGCAGATCATCGATCTTTTTGATGATTTCGTAGAAACGCGGTGCATAGATAGGATCGTTTTGGTCGTATTGTTCCCAGGCAAAGTGGTACAGACGGTCGGTTTCCATAATGTGGCACTGGAAAAAGTCCCATGGTTCGTTGTCCATGAGGTGTAACAGTGTTTTGCGGCGGCGCGCCAGGCAGTCTTCAACGTCGCCAAATAGCTTGTCCTTGCTTTCGCGAGCCAGCCAGGCATCGGTATCGATGCGATAGCCGAGCGACTTGATCAGTTCCGTTTTCTCCGGCGGGTAAACGGCGCGATCGAGCTTGGGGCTGAGGAACCCGCCGATGAGGATGCCGTTGACCTCGCGCGGGGGAAAGGTGACCGGTACGTTCATCACGATCACCTGTTTGCCGGCGTCGCTCAGCATTTCCCACAACGTCTTTGTTTTCATCATCCGCGAACTGGGAATGGTGATATCGTAGGAGCCAGGTTTGCGATCGACAAAGCCATAGATGCCATGTTTGGCCGGGTTGACGCCGGTCATGTAGCAGCTCCAGGCCACCGAAGACACGGTGGGATAGACCGAGTTCATCCGTGTCATGCCCGCGTTTTTGGTGATCTGGGCGAAATTGGGCATCCGATTCTCTTGCACCATACGCTGCAAAAAGGTGTAAGGGGTTCCATCCAGGCCGATCACGACCAGGCGCGGAGAGGCCTGCTTTTTTTTGCCAAAAATTTTGCCTAGGAATGACATTTTTTTTGCTCCATATCTGCTTTCCAACCAATTGATTCAACGATCTTGATAGTTTTGTCGCACGAGTGCAGCCAGCGGCTCGTGCGGCGCGATGTGACAGATGTTTTCGAGCACGGCGTCGATACCTTGCGCCGCCAACTGCTTTTGCAGAGCGACGGCGATCGGATCCTGCGACGGATCAAAGCGTAGCGCTGCGGCAATGCCACTCGCCAGCGCAGTGGGCGTGACGCCGGCCTTTTGTGCCAGGCGTGCCGGGGCGACGAGCCGGTCGGTGGGGCCCAGTTTGCGCACCGGATCGCGTCCCAGGCGAAAGAGTGTATCGCCCAGCGCACGATTGGCAAAGCGGCGGGGCAGGTCGTCTGCCAGCGAGGCGAGCCATTCAACTGGCACGCCATACTGCGCGACCAGGCCGGCTATGCTTTCCTGCCAAACAGCTTGTAGTTGGGCCAGCAGTTTAACGTCGGCGATCGCGTCGTGGGCAAAGGTATAGCCCTTCAAGTAGCCCTGGTAGGCCAGTACGGCGTGCCCACAGTTGT
>JAFGJF010000552.1 GCA_016929205.1 Anaerolineae bacterium | reverse complement strand
GGGCAAAGGGTTTTGTATTCTCACGCTCGGCAATCTCGTGCGGCCCCAGTCCAAGACCGTTCGATGCTGCGGCATAAGCGAGGTTGGCAAAGCGCTGCACGCCGTCTTTGTCCAGCGTCGCTTGCACGACCTGACCGGCCTCGCCGTTCACGACCAGATCGGGCTGGATGACGGTATAGCCCTGCCGTTCCAGCGTAGGGATATCTGCTGCCTCTTCGGCAACGGCCAGTTTGGGTGTGAACAGCCCTCCCATGATCCGTTTCAGCAGCATTTCCCACTTGGCGATCTGGTTGATCGGATCCTCGTTCGCGCGAACGACCAGCCCCGGCAAGTGCCCATCGGCGATGCTCAGACGCACAAAATCGGGATGATTGTCCAGAGAGACAAAGCAGAGTGTGCGGATGCCACGCCGACGCACAACGTCAAAGGTCGAGCTTGCGCCGAGCATGTCGCCGCCTGGGGGCATGACCAGGACAAGCTGTACCCGTGCCTCCGGTGCAGGTGTGGCCGTGGGAGCTGCGTATACCGGGGTTGGTGTTGAAGTCGGTGGCAAGGACTGAATCAATGTCGGTGTTGGCGATGGCGTGGCGGTCGACGTCGGTGTCGGTGATGATGTGGCGGTCGACGTCGGTGTCGGTGATGATGTGGCGGTCGACGTCGGTGTCGGCGATGGTGTGGCGGTCGACGTTTGCGTCGTGGTTGGTGTTGATGAGGGCATTGGCGTTGGCGTTGACGTTGCAGTTGCGGGCACTGATGTTGTTGGCTCATCGATCGGAGTTGATTCTGGGCGGCTGCACGCCGCCAGACTCAAGATCGACACGATCGCGATCAAGATGACCCTACCAACCAGCCGGTGCCGATTCGACCATTCGGACATAAGTTCTCCAATCAAGATAAACGAACGCGGGTGTATACCAGGTTGGGTGAAAAAGAGCTTGATGGCCTGGTGTACATCCGCAATTGGGATACAATCAGATTCCAGCACATGAGGGCCACAGCCTGGCGGCACTGCTATGCTCGCCGCCGGACAAGCCCGCGTCCGGGCGCAAACAGAAAGACCAACAAGAAAATCAGGGTGGCAACCAAAACAACGGCTGCTCCCGAGGCGACGTTTAGATAGAATGAGGCATACAGCCCAGCAATGCCGGAAAACGCACCGATGGATGCGGCGACGGCCATCATTGATGGGAGACGACGGGTCAGCAAAGAAGCGGTCGCCGCGGGTGTGACAAACATAGCCAACATCAGGGCGATGCCCACGACCTGAAGCGCAGTCACGATGGTTACGGCCATCAACACCAGCAACAAGTAACGGAAAAAGGTGGTTGGCAAACGGAGCGTCACAGCCAGTATCGGGTCGAAAGAGATGACCAGGAACTCTTTGTAAAACAAGTAAATCGTCGCGAGCACGACTGCTCCCAGTCCTGCGATCACCCACAGGTCGCTCTTGGAGACCCCCAACAGGTTACCAAACAAAAAGTGAGCCAAGTCGATTGTGTAATTGCCCGACATGGACAACAGGGCGATGCCCAACGCAAACAGCCCGGCAAAGATGACGCCGATGGCAGCGTCTTCTTTTAGTGTGCCCCGTTCTGTAAGAACGCCGATGCCCAGTGCGGCCAGGATGCCTACGATGAGCGCGCCAACGGCCAATGGCCAGCCCAGCAAAAAGGCGATTACCACACCGGGCAGGATGGTGTGCGCCAAGGCATCACCAAAGAAAGCCATACCCCGCAAGACAACGTATGTGCCCAGCACCGAGCAGACGATACCCACGATCACTGCAGCGATCAAAGCATGCACGATAAAGCTGAATTGCAGGGGATCAAGTAGCCAATCCATCTAGTGATGCTCCTCACCTTCGCAACAACTGTCCGCCAGCAGCATAGTGGCGTCCTGGCCGATGCGGTGGACGTGACCGCCATAAGCGGCCACCAGGTTTTCGGCCGTAAGCACAGCCGACCCCTGGTCAAAGGCCACGATCCGTTTGTTCAACAACATCACCCGGTCAAAACGTTCCGCTGCCAGGTTTAGATCGTGGGTTGCCACCAGCACGGTCACGCCGTCGGGACGCAAAGAAGCCAGGATTTTAAAAATGGCCTGCTGGCTGGGCACATCGAGGCCAGACAGTGGTTCGTCCAGCATGAGCAGTGATGCTTGTTGGGCCAACGCACGGGCGATGAACACGCGCTGCTGCTGGCCTCCAGAGAGCTCGCCGATCTGCTTTTGCGCCAAGTCGAGGGCGTCGACTCGGGCTAGGCTGGCCCGGACTGATGTTCGATCGTTACGACGGGGCCGGTGCAAGAGGCCCATTCGCCCGATCCGTCCCATCATAACCACATCCTCAACCGTCACCGGAAAAGACCAATCGATCTGGCTGCGCTGCGGCACATAGGCGATGCAAGTGTGCCGGTCAGGCGCGTGGCCGCATATGTGCACCTCACCATCGTTTGGCTTGAGTATGCCGACGATCAATTTGAACAACGTGCTCTTGCCCGCTCCGTTGGGGCCGACCACGGCAACTTGCTCGCCTTGGCCGATCTGGAAAGAGATGTCCTGGAGTGCGTATTGGTCGGTATGAGACACAGCAAAGCCATTGCCGGCTGCATAGGCAACCGATATGTTACGCAGTTGAAGCGTGGGGGCGTCCGGTTTGTGAGCCGTACCCCGGTATGTTGTGGACAGTATTTGTTCAACCATAGCCCATAGTGTACTCGAATAGTGGACAAAGTGCAAGAAAGAGCCTATTGCAATCCTTCCACAATTGTGTCCACGTTATAACGAAACATGCCGATGTAACTGTCTGCACCGCTCCCTGCCGGGCCAACGGCGCCCGTAAAGAGCTTGAGCACCCGGACCTCATCACAACCATCCAGTTCTGCAGCGACCGTTTGCGCCAGTTTGTCGTTGACCGTCGTTTCGGTGAACAGGGTGCAGATGCCATGTTCCTCCATCTTGGTGATCAACCCGGACAAATCACTTGCCGAGGGTTCTGCCATCGTACTCGCTGCGGGAATGACTGTGCCCAGAACTGACAGATTGTACTCGTGAGCCAGGTAGCCGAACGAATTGTGGTTAGTGACCAAAAAACGGCGTTCAGACGGGATACTGGCCAGTTGGGTCTCGACATACAACTCGAGCTCCTCCAGCTTGGCCAGGTAGGCCTTGGCATTGTTTTCATAGGTCGCGGCGTTGGCCGGATCAAGGTCGCCAAGCACATACTCGATATTCTCTACCCACTGTTTCACGTTGTGGATGCTGAACCATGTATGCGGATCGGCATCCTCGTGGCGATGATCTGCGTCCTCACCGGGCTCGTTCTCGTGCCCGCCGAACGCCAACGGCTTGATGTTGGCCGAGACGGGAACGAAGGGAATCTCTTGGCCGATATTTTCCAGGTCGAGAACCAGCGTTTCTTCCAGGTTCCAGCCGTTGACAAAGATGACGTGGGCCCTGGATACAGCCGCCATGTCTTGCGCAGTCGGTTTGTAGCCGTGCGGATCCTGTCCTGGTCCCATCAGTGTGATCAGCTCGATGGCATCTCTTCCCACTTGGGCGACCACGTCGCCGATGATACTGGTTGTTGCCACCACTTTGAGTGGAGTGCCACCGAGGTCGACGGCTTTCAGTTTGGGCAGTGCTAGTATCGCGGTTTCGCTTTGTTCTTGTTGATGATCGTCAACCGCTTTGGAGCGACAGCCACTGGTTGAGAACACAACCAGGAATAGAACGGCCAAAAATGAAAGTAGCCAAACACCCGGTCTTTTCATTGCCATCTCCTTGTGAAGAACCATTTTCAATAACAGACAAAAAGAAATTAGTCTGTGTGGGCACACGATGAGTGGGAACCTGCCGATCCACTTGTGCTTTTCCCATCCTGACACTCTGGACACAGACCGCTCAATTCAAGCAAATGCTCCGTGATCGTATATCCCGTTCGCCGCCGGACGCTTTCGATCAGGCCATCCAGGCCATTACACGGAAACTCGATCACGCGGTGGCAGGCCTGGCAGATCAAATGGTGGCGATCAGACCCCGCGCAGGCATAACTGTGGCAGCGATGTCCGCTGTGTACGCGCCGAACCAGGCCCAGCTCGGTGAGCAGGTCCAACGTTCGGTAGACGGTCACCAGGCCCAATGATGGGCAGATCGTTTTGCCCTGCTGGTATATCGCTTCCGGGTTGAGCCCCTCATCGTTTTTTTCGAGCACCTGCAAAACAGCCAGTCGAGGCTGGGTGAGTCTGTATCCGCCCTGGCGCAGCACTAGGGCCATCTCGGTCTGAGTTGTGTTCACCTGGATGCACCTTGTTGAAAACTTTTTTCAAAAACATCTGTGCTTACTCTATCACAGATTATCCAAGTTGTCAAAGAATCTCTTTTCAGTTTCGTCGAACACTCGGAGTTGCGACCGAATTTCAAGAATCTTGTTTGTGTCCATTCTGTTTCTGTAGTAAAATGACCACCACTTGACACAGTGAAATATTGCATAAGGAGAATAGTGGTCACTGTGTTTCATCGCCAGATTTGATCTGTGTGTCAGGGGCCAGTTGGCGCTCACAGGCAGACCGGCACACGTTAGCGGGCGGCGATGCCACTCCCTGGCAGGCATAGAATCTTTCTTGTCCCGCTGCCGTGTATGCCGGTAGCGTTTTTTTGATCCATGTCGTGTGCTGCGTCAAATGGTGTCGCAAGACGCGTGGAGCTGCTTCTGATCGGCTTTTTAGCCCAACGTACCCGCCTTTGCATCATAGGATCGATCCGCGACGTGATCCTGATGGGTGACACCCACTTGAGACCGTGACCTCGCGCGAGAACGTCAAACGCGCGGCAGAAAAACTCGGCTGTACGGTGCAGGTGACGGCGTTAGGAGACGAGTTCAGGTTGATGCTGATGAAATGAGCTTATGAACGCGTATAGGGCGGACGATGGGGTCACCTATTGTCCGCCATGGTTGGGAGAATACATGATCTATTTTGATAACGCGGCAACCTCCTGGCCCAAACCGCCGGGTGTGGCCGAAGCAATGGTTCACTTTATGGAAGAGGTGGGCGCAAATCCAGGCCGTGCAGCGCATCGCCTGGCCGTAGATGCGGGACGGATCGTCTATGATGCCCGCGAGGCGGTGTGCAAGCTGTTCCACGCGCCGGATCCGCTGCGCGTAGTGTGGTGCAAGAACGTGACCGAGGCGCTCAATCTGGCGCTGCGGGGCTTGCTGCGCGCTGGCGATCACGTGGTAACCAGCTCGATGGAGCACAATGCGATGATGCGCCCCCTGCGCGCGTTGGAGCAAGACGGAATTGATCTGACGGTGGTGAACTGCTCGCCGCAGGGTATGCTCGATCCTGCCGACGTCAAGGCAGCGATTCGTCCCCACACCAGGCTGGTGGCGCTCAATCACGCCTCCAATGTGGTGGGCACGCTGCTGCCAGTCGCCGCGGTGGGTGCGATGTGTCGCCAGCACGATGTGCTCTTGTTGGTGGATAGCGCTCAGACGGGCGGTGCGTATCCGATCGACATGCAGGCTGATCAGATCGACCTGCTGGGGTTTACTGGCCACAAGTCACTCGGCGGCCCGATGGGCACCGGTGGCTTGATCGTGGGCGAGCGGGTGGATGAGACGCAGATCGAACCGCTGGTGCGCGGTGGCACGGGCAGCCGTTCAGAGCACGAGATACAGCCCGACTTTTTGCCTGACCTGGGCGAAAGCGGCACGCCCAATGTGGTTGGCCTGGCCGGGCTGCTGGTGGGCGTGCGCTGGGTGCTGGCACAGGGCATCGACGCAATCCGTGCCCACGAGGTGGCTCTGGCGCAGCGGCTGATCGGGGGACTGCGCAGCATACCCGGTGTGACCGTGCATGGTACGCTGGATGCGGAGCTTCAAACGGCAACGGTCTCGTTCAATGTTATCGGTATGGCCTCCTCGGAGGTTGGGTTGTGCCTGGACGACGAGTATGCTATCATGTGTCGGGTGGGCTTGCACTGCGCGCCGGCAGCGCACAAGACGATGGGAACTTTTCCTCATGGCTCGGCACGTTTTGGTCTGAGTAGTTTCAACACGATTGACGAGGTGGAAACGGCGCTAGCCGCCATAGCGACATTGGCTCAGGAAACGTAGCAAGTTTGGAAAACAGGATACTTTTTCTCAGGCACGTGGATATGGGAGGCTTATGACCAACGTAGAGATTCGTTTGACTGCTCTCTCCAGTGCGGCGGGGTGAGCGGCCAAGAAAGGGCCCGAGGCCCTGGCGCAGGTGCTGCGCCCGTTAGCAGGACTGTTCGCCGCCGAGCAGCATCGCAATCTGCTCGTCGGCCTGGAGGTGAGCGACGACGCTGCCGTCTACAAGATCAACGACGAGGTTGCCGTCATCCAAACGGTCGATTTTTTTACTCCGATCGTGGACGATCCGTACGACTATGGAGCCATCGCCGCGGCCAACGCGATGAGTGACATCTATGCTATGGGTGGTGAGGTGACGCTGGCGCTCAATGTCTGCGGTTTTCCGCCCGAGTTGCCGGATGGGATTGTGGGCAAGATTTTACGCGGCGGCGCAGACAAGATTGCTGAAGCCGGGGGCGTGTTGGCTGGTGGTCATACCATTGATGCCAAAGAGCCGGTCTACGGCCTGGCGGTGATGGGGCTGATCCATCCCGACCGCATATGGACCAAGGGAGGCGCCCGACCGGGCGATGCCCTGCTCCTGACCAAGCCGCTGGGCGTCGGTATGGTCACCACCGCGCTCAAGGGAGAGGTAGCCGATCTGGCCCACGTGATGGAGGCTGTAGAGAGTATGAAGCGCCTGAGCCGTGAGGCCGCGCGTTTGATCGGCCGGGTGGGGGCAAACGCCTGCACCGACATCACCGGCTTTTCTTTACTGGGCCACGGTCACGAGATGGCGGCAAAGGGTGGTGTGCGGTTGCGGTTCTTTTTTGATGAAATTCCTTTTGTCTCTGGGGCAGTGACCTATGCCGAAGACAATCTTTTTCCCGGCGGGTCCTGCAACAATCAGCGCGCCTACGCGCAGCACGTAGATGCTTCCAGTCTGTCTGAAGAAATGCAGCTCTTGCTCTTTACCCCTGAAACGTCAGGCGGGTTGCTGGCGGCCGTTTCTCGGGACAAGCTCGATGTGCTGCTGACTCTCTTTGCTCGGGCTGGCCATCCTTGCTGGGTGATCGGCGAGGTGATGGAAGGCGAGGGGATCGAGGTCGTGTAGGGGAAAGGAATGGTGGATGAAGATCTATATTCTGGCCGACATGGAAGGCATATCGGGCATCCGTACGATGTCCCAGGTCAAGCAGGATTCGCCAACCGAGTATGCCGAGGGCCGGCGGCTCATGATGGATGAGATCAATGTCGCCATCGATGCGGCTTACGCCAACGGCGCGACCGAGGTGGTGGCCTGCGACACTCACGGAGGCGGTGGGCAGGTGATTTTACGCGACATGGACCCGCGCGCACTGTACGAAACTCCTGCGCAGCCCAGCGGCGGCCGCCTTATGCCCTCACTGGATGCGTCCTTTGATGGCGTGATCTTGTTGGGGCATCATGCCCGCGCGGGGACGCTCAACGGATTTCTCGACCACACCATGAACTCGCGCGAGTGGTTTGAATATCGGATCAATGGCCAACCAGTGGGTGAGATTGGGATCGAGGCTGCATACGCGGGCCACTATGGCGTGCCAGTGATCGCGGTCTCGGGCGACGAGGCTGCGGTGTGTGAGGCCAAGGATCTGTTGGGACCGGTGGAAGGCGCAATCGTCAAGTGGGGTATCGGCCGGAACCGGGCTCGCTGCCAGTCGCTGCCCCAGGCTCACGCAGTGATCCGCGATGCTG
>JAFGJF010000009.1 GCA_016929205.1 Anaerolineae bacterium | reverse complement strand
CGCAGTTCGTAGACCAGGAGACGCATCTCTTTGAGCGTCTGCTGGCCGATCTCGCCAAGCCTGGTTAACGCTTCTGCCAAGCGGTCGAGATCGCCTGTGCCGACCAGCCGCCTGCTGGCTTCGGCAACCAGAACCAGACTGTACAGCGATTGGGTGACTGCGTCATGCAGCTCGCGCGCCAGCCGCTGGCGTTCGCGCATCACAGCCAGTTGTTCGGCCTGTTTGTACAGTTGTGCATTCTCGACCGCCACGCCAACCTGATCGGCGATGGAGGACAGCAAGGCCACTTCGCGCTCGCCAAACTGGCGGCCTGTTGCACCGACGATGCTGAGCACACCCAGCACCTGGCCTCGGGCCCGCATCGGCACCCCGATGTATGCCTGGCTGCCCACCACCGGAAGGATATAGATCGGGCGCTGTGCTTTTGTGATGTCTGGCACAACAAACGGCTTTCCGCGCTCGATGGCCCAGCCGGCGAGGCCGCGCTTGATCGACACCGCAGTGGCGATCTCGATGGTTTCGGGGGAAATGCCCTGCGACGCAGCGAGCTGTAGCAGCTCACCACTCTGATCGAGCAGATGAATCGCTCCCATCTCACAGTTCATCACAGCCAGCACGTGCTGCAGTGAATGGGCCATCACCGTTTCCAGGTCGAGTGATGCACTGGCTGCGGCCATGACATCATACAGCGCCGACAGCTCGCGCGTCCGTTCGGTCGCGCGCTGCTCCAGGGTCTGGCAAGCGGCTTGCAGCGCCTGCTCGGACGACCTGTGCTCGGCCATCTCTTTTTCGAGCGATTCGGCCATCTCGTCCAAAGCAGTCGCCAACTGTCCTAACTCGTCTTTTCTATGGGGAAAAAGGATACCCGGCGGCCACCCGGTGCGCACGCTCAAGTCGCCGGCGCTCAGTTTTTGGGCCACGGCAACCAACTGCCTCAAGCGGCGCACGATAAACACGTCGCCGCCGAACCAGGCCGCGGCGAGGACCAACGCGGCAACCATGCCCAACCCGACCAGGTTGCGTGACAACACCCGATCGGGCTCTTGGAACGCAACCGACGTGGGAATGCCGATGGTGAGATATACATCCTCACCTGTTGGCGTGCCGGACAGCGGCGCGAAGGCAAAGAGCCGCAGGACCCCATCTACCCCATAGGTCTCGGCCGTGCCTTCAGCCTGGGCGGCCAGAATGGCTTCGACGATCGACGCTTCGGGCACGGACTGTCCTACCCAGGTCCCGGAATCGGGGTAGCGGGCCAAAATGGTGCCATTCCGGTCCAGGATGGTCAGCGTCGATCCGTCCGGCAGCCGGGCATCGGCGCCAAGTTCGCCGAGACCGGCCAGGTCCAGCGAGGCAAAAACGACGGCCCGGACCTGTCCTTGCCCATCGAGGACAGGCTGCCCGAAATGGATCGTCGATTTGCCGGTCACGCGGTCGATTTGATAGTCGCCCACGGCAAATGCACGCGTCTGGCGTGCGCGTTGAAAATAGGCCCGATCGGCCAGGTTAACCCGGCCTTGAGCGAGAGGCGCGCTGCACAACACCTCTCCATCGACCCCGATCACGCCCAAAAGAACGTAGTGCGGGTATTGGTCCAACAGCCTGGCCAGAAATCCAGAGCAGCTATCTGGATCTGGTCCGCGCATTTCGGGAAGCTGCGCCAGGGCAAAGAGCAGTTGGCGCGTGCCCCTGATCGTATCGTCCTGTCTGTCGACTGCGAGGCGGACCAACCGCAAAGCGGTTTCCTGTGCGCCGGCCGCGGCCCGAGCACGCTGCTCCAGGTGGGTATAGAGCGTCAGCCCCAGGACCGGGAGGACCGCCAGGAGGACGAGCAAAAGCAAACGAAAGCGCACGCTGGACAAATGATCAATCCCCCACGCGTTTCCACCAGAACCGGACGGCTGCCGTACCGCCTCGTTCATAGTACTCGACCTTGAGTTTGTGGGTGCCATCCAGCGACACATCGTTGGTATAGATCTCGTTTGCGGCATCGTGCCACTCGTTGATGATCCATTTGCCATCCACCGCGACGCGCACGCCATCGTCGGCCCAGGCGAAAAAGCGGTAGGTGCCGGACTTTAACGTCACCTGTCGCGTCCAACGCACGGAAAAGCGATCGACCGGCAGCCCGGTCGCCGGCCCATTGATGCCCCAGTTAAAGTCGATCCCCGATGTTCCTTTCGAATCTTTGTCGTTGCGCACCAGCGCCGGATTGCCGTCCAGGTTGCGGTTGGACCAGTATTCGCCTTTCCAATCGGAAATGGATAGCTCGACCTTTTCCCACCACAGTTTGATCCGCGCCCCACCACTGCGATCGTAATACTCGATCTTGACCGCGTGCGTGCCCTGGACCAGCGTCCGTTTGGCTGTGAACTCGGTCGCACCCTGATCCTGCCATTTGTCGATCAGGAGCTGTCCATCCACCCACAGCCGCACGCCATCGTCAGCCAGCACGTGGAAACGGTAGGTCGCCGCGTCAAACAAGACCGGTCGTGTCCAGCGCGCGCCAAAGTTGTCGATCGGGATGCCATTGGCGGGACTGGCTTCTTTCCAATCAAAGTCGATGCCCAAAGTGCCGTCGGGGCTTTTGTCGTTGCGCACGATCGCCGGGGTGCCTTGCAGGCCGACGTTGGCCCAGTACTCACCTTTCCAATCCGAGTACGAACTCGTCTTTTCCCAGCTCACCTGCACGGTGGCCGCGCCACTTTGCTCATAGTACTCGATCCGCAGCGTGTGTTTGCCCGCCGTCATCCGGCGGTCCACCGTCGCCTCGCGCCGCCCGCCGTCGCGCCATTGGTCGATCACCAGGTCGCCGTCTATATACAGGCGGAGACCATCGTCGGCGACCGCGCGAAAACGATAGAGCCCCTCGTCGAAACCGAGCACGCGCGTCCAGCGTGCCGAGAACCCATCCGCAGGCAGGCCTGCGGCAGGCGCATTTTGGCCCCAGTCAAAGCTGAGACCCGACGTCCCGTCGGGCGTCCGATCATTGCGCACCACCGAGGCGACGCCGATCAGACCCACGTTGTCAAAGTACTCGCCGCGCCAGTCCACGATCGCCGGCGCCGGCGTGGGTGACGCAGTTGGCTGTACGACGCGTGTTGCGGTGGCTGTCGGCTCGATCGTCGGCGTTGGCGTGGGCGGGACTGCTGTCGCCGTGGGCTCACTTGTCGCGGTGGGTGGAACTGCGGTCGCAGTAAGGGCGACGGCAGTAGGCATCGACGTAACAGTCGGCGTCGGCGTTGCCAGCGTAGGCTCCGCAGCAGGCGTATGGATCGGCGTCGGAGTGGACCCGGCGAACCACCACGCCAGCGAAACCCCCTTATTTTGCAGGATAAATCCCGCCATCAAGGCCACGTCGACGAGGATGAGCAATATACCAACGACAAACAATGCGAGCATCATCCACGACGATGCCCTGTCCAAACCTCCAAACCACTTTTTGGGTTTGCGGATTTTTTGCATGTTGCACCTCTCAAGCTCCTTCGAACTCAGAGCTAACGAATTGCCTTCCAGGCAAGTGTTCGAACGCGCTTGTGTCTCTGCAAGTCGCTTTGATCATACACGAGATAGGTTCGCTGCACATCGGTCATGTGTAGGAGATCGGAATCCGTCAAAAGATGGAGATCGGCTGGGGCTGGATGGTACAGCTTGCACGAAAGGCCACAGTGTATTATACTTGTCTCGTCCTGCACGTTTCTAAATCCTGCCAGTCCTGTATCATTTTTCGAGGGCAAACGACAATGGGTGATTACATTCTCTCCATCGACCACGGCACGCAGAGCGTGCGGGCCATCATCTTTGACCTAAAGGGCAACCTGATCGACAAGGCGCAGGTGCAGCTCGAGCCCTATACCTCTCCTGTGCCGGGATGGGCCGAGCAAGATCCGGTGTACTACTGGGAGAATTTGTGCCTGGCCTGCCGGCAACTGTGGCAGACGACCGAGGTGCCCAAGGACGCCATCGCCGGGGTGGCGCTGACGACCATGCGCAATGTGCTGGTCAACGTCGACCGCGAGGGCAAGCCGCTGCGCCCGGCGATCGTGTGGATGGACCAGCGGCGCACCGAGGGGCTAAAACCGGTCGGCGGGCTGTGGGGAGCGATGTTCAAGCTGGCCAACATGACCGAGACGGTGGCTTATTTGCAGGCCGAGGCCGAGTGCAACTGGCTGCAGCGCCACCAGCCCCAGATCTGGGACAAAACGTTCAAGTACCTCTATCTGTCCGGCTACCTGACCCACTGTCTCACCGGGCGTTTTGTCGATTCGGTGGCCTGCCAGGTCGGCTATTTGCCGTTCGACTATAAAAAATTGTGCTGGGCCGGCCCGCTGAATTGGAAATGGGACGCCGCGCCGGTTGAAAAAGAAAAGCTGGTCGAACTGGTGCCGCCGGCCGAACGCCTCGGCACGATCACGCCCCAGGCCGCCGAGGCCACGGGTATCCCGGCCGGGCTGCCGCTGATCGCCGCGGCGGGCGACAAGGCGTGCGAGGTATTGGGCACGGGCTGTGTCGATCCGCACCTGGGCTGCCTGAGCTATGGCACGGCGGCGACGATCAACACCACGCACAAAAAATACACCGAGGTCATCCCGCTGATCCCGCCTTATCCCAGCGCCGTGCCCGGCGCGTACAGCCTCGAGATCCAGATCTATCGCGGCTTTTGGATGGTGAGCTGGTTCAAGCGCGAATTCGGCCTCGAGGAGCGGCAGCGGGCGGCCGAGCTGGACGTCGAGCCGGAATTCCTGTTTGACGAACTGATCAAGCAGGTGCCGCCGGGGGCGATGGGCCTGATCTTGCAGCCCTATTGGTCGCCGGGGCTCAAGGTGCCCGGACCCGAGGCCAAGGGAGCGATGATCGGCTTTGGCGACGTGCACACCCGCGCCCACATCTACCGGGCGATCATTGAAGGATTGGCCTACGCCCTGCGCGACGGTGCCGAGCGCACCAGCCGGCGCTCCGGGGTGCCGATCACCGAGATCCGGGTGGCGGGTGGGGGATCGCAGAGCAGCGCGGCGATGCAGATCACAGCCGACGTGTTTGGCCTGCCGGCCGTGCGCCCGCACACTTACGAAGTCTCGGCGCTGGGCGCGGCGATGGATGCTGCCGTGGGCCTCGACCTGCATCCCGATTTCGAAGCCGCGGCCAAAGAGATGACCCGCAGCGGGGAGGTGTTCGAACCCAACCAGCGCACGCACCAGATTTACGAAGGGCTGTACACACGCGTCTACAGGCAGATGTACAAGCGGCTGAAACCGATGTATCAAGAGATCCGCGAGATCACGGGCTATCCGCCAACCTAAAAAAGATAACGCAAGGGCGCAAGGGCGCAAGGGCGCAGAGTAACGCAAAGGCGCAGGCGATGAAGTGCATCGCAGCGCAAAGGCGCAAGGGGATCTATCTGTGCCTTGCGTCCTGGCGTTTTCTTTTCTACTCGCCTACAATGTAATGACGCAGGCGGTTGAGTGTATCGCAACGCACGGCACAAGATCTTG
>JAFGJF010000079.1 GCA_016929205.1 Anaerolineae bacterium | reverse complement strand
TCACGATAACCACCCAACTCAATCCAGGCAGCATAATTCTTGGCGAACCGCTTCGCCTTGCGCGTGCCCTTTTTCGTTGCTACCCGCAGCAGGGTCTCGTAAGCCTCTTCGCGCTCCGCACGGGCGCGGTCGAAAATGGCCTGCGGGTTGCGTTCGGCGTCGGTGTTGTCCGCCATCGTCTGCAACTGTTCAAAGAAACGATCCGGGCGTTCGTAGAACCTCGGCACTGCCGGATCCATCTCCATCGGCGTGCGACACCCATATTTGGCCATAAAGGCATCCCAGGCAGCACAAAACTCGGGTGAGACCATCCCGGCCTCGAGCCGCGACACGAATTCCTCCCCCGACGCACACGCCGCAATTTCGTCAAAGCGCGCCAGGTGATACATCATCAACCCCATCTCGATCGTGACATTGTTCGGCAGCGCCCGCTCGAGGTAGACCAGTTTTTCTTGGACCTCGTGCCCATCGTCCTTGAAGATCTTTTTCATTGCCGACCGGGCCATAATTGCCGCGATCAACATCGGCATAAAGACTTTGAGATAAGAAAACATGCTGCGCATGATGCTCCGGACAAAGGCCTCGGTTGATGGCCAATCGCGCCTGGCCATCTCTTGAGCCAGATCGTGGTGCAGCTGCGCCTCCGCCGCCAGATAGGTCTCTTTGTAGACTGCCGGGTCTTTCATCACCTTGAACATCTGCCACACCACGCCGAGGTTCTGGCGGACCATCTTCCACATCAAGCCTTTGAGTGCCGGGGGCAACTTTTTGGGAACGTACTCGTCTTCGTCGATCGCAGCCAGGATCTCGCCACTCAAGGGGTCCATCTCTTTGAACTCGCCGATGACACGCGATTTGCCCTGGGCCTTGATGCTGTTTGAGATCATCAAGTAGGTCCGGCCTTCGAGCGTGCGGCGGGTGGCCTCGATCGTATCCTGCCCAATGTCGTCGCCCATCGAGAACTTTAAAGCTTGTTCGTTGGTGATGGCAAGATAATCGGTGCCCATCACCGATACGAGCTGATCCATGCCCCATTTGACCAGGGTCAGGTCGACGTAGAGCTGCTTGGACGCGCCGGGAGCGGTCAGCAGCACGTCGGGCAGCGGAAAATAGCCGGTGATCGGGCGTGCCTGGAGCAGAGCCAACCGGCCGCCGGCAAAGGCCCATTCGATGTCAACCGGTTTTTGATAAACCGCTTCAACCTCGACCAGCATGTCGGTCAGCGCCAGGACCTGGTCGTCAGACAGACACAACCGGCTGCGGTCAAGCGTATGCTGCCGATGGTTGTGGCCGTCGAGCCAGACGGTATGCTCTTTGGCGCCTACCTTGCGCTCGAGGATCGTGCGCGACAGCTTGTCGACGACAAAGGTGTCGGGCGTGACCAGGCCGGATACCACCGACTCGCCCAATCCCAGGTTAGCATTGATCACCGCCTCATCATAAGCGTTGTTGATCGGGTTCATGGAAAAGGCCACGCCGGATGTTTCGGACGCGATCTGCTGCTGCACGATCACGGCGATGCGCGGCGTGCCCAGGTCAAACCCATGCTCGCGCTTGTAGGCCAGGACGCGTTCATCCAGGCAAGAGGCAAACGCCTGCCGCAGCGCGCTTTCAACACCATCGGGCTTGACTCCAAGCATCGTCTCGTACATGCCGGCGAACGAATCCGTCTCGCCATCTTCTTCAGGCGATGAGGAACGGACGGCAAACAAGGTCGTCTCGCCGTCGATCTGGAGCGATGCCAAGGCATCTGCCAGAATTGTTTTGCGCCCGCTGTCAAGTTCGAGTTCCATAGCCAGCGATTTGACGACCTGGCAATGGCGCTTGAGCGCTTCCGGCTTGCCATTCAGCGCACCATCCAACATGCCGGCCCATTCTGGGGTAACCCGGATGTGTTCGATCCAGGGTTCAAAAAAGGCGACGCTCAGGACAAACCCGGCAGGCACCGGAAAGCCGTGCCGGGTTGTTGCGATCAGCGACATCGCCTTGCCGCCAACCTGGGCTCGTTCCGGCGTTTCTGCCGTAGTAAATGGATAGATGAATGACATTGTTACCATCCTCCTGCGCCGGCGGGCAAACGAGACAGCGCGACGGCAAGCTGAGTCATAGCATAACCCTCACACGCCAGCCCATACCGTACACATAAAGTGACCCTAAAAGCGAACGACTCGGAGCGGGCCGGAAACCGGGTTTCGTCTGAGTGTATTTTACCGGCAAAACCCGGTTTCTTGTTTCATTTGACCGATCAGTGATACCCAGACCGTTGATTGTCTGTAGTATACTGGCCAAGTGGGTGAGTTGTCATCACCCAAGTAGGGGATTGAGTAGATGAACGCCCAGGATGATGACATTGTACAACGACCCCTGGTTGGCGTCAAGCATCTTTTTTGTCCAGCACACCATTCGCTTTTTTTCGCACCCACAATGTGGTATACTAGGAGTTGTGAAACGGAGGATACACATGAACCTGGAAAATCGAGTTGCTATTATCACCGGCGCCACCGGCGGGCTGGGACGCGTCGTCGCACACCAGTTTGCAGAGCAAGGCGCACGGCTGGCGCTGATCGGCCGCAGCGCCGAACGCCTGGAAAAAGTGGCGGAGGAATCACATCTGGCCGATGGCCGATGGATGATCCACACCGGCGACCTCGCCAAACCCGGCGCGGCGCAGGCTGCGGTGGAGGCCGTGATCGGCACGTGGGAACGTGCCGAAATCCTGCTGCACCTGGTCGGCGGCTGGACGGGTGGAAAACAGGTGACGGAGGTCGCCGAAGAAGAGATTTCGGGGATGCTCCAGCAGCACCTGTGGACGACCTTTAGTATGGCCCAAGCGCTGGTTCCCCACCTGGTAGAGAATCAATGGGGACGCTTGATCGTCATCTCGTCGCCCTATGCCGCCGCGCCACGGGCCAAGGGCGCGCCATACGCGATCGCCAAAGCGGCCCAGGAAACGCTGTTCCTGACCCTGGCCCAGGAGTTGAAGGGCAGCGGGGTCACGGCAAACGTCCTGCTGGTCAATACGATCGACGTCGATCACGAACGGGACCGCGAACCCAAATCCAGGAACGCCTCGTGGAGCACGCCGGAAGAGATCGCCTCGGCGATGCTGTACCTGTGCTCGGACGAGGCGCGGATGGTCAACGGGGCACGGATCCCACTGTACGGCAGCCCTTGATCAAGTAGGGCTTGCTCCGATCGGGTATCCAGACAAGACAAGTCCACTACGATGCCAAGTTGTCCGATGGCACGAACTCGGCACACAGCAAACCATAGACAAGTCGATCCCAGCGCCGGCCGCCACAGTAAATGGCTTCACGCTCTCTACCTTCGGGAACGAAACCACATTTTTCCAGGACGCGCTGCGCGGCGGCGTTATAGCTTGCCGTAGCGGCGCTCACGCGGACCAAATCCAAATGCTGGAAGGCATAGTCTAGCAGGGTCAGGGCTGCGTCTATGCCATATCCATGTCTCCGATCGGCTTGCCGGGCGATGCCCAACCCGACGCTGGCAGTACGCTGCCGCCAGTCTATGTTGGAGAGTTGAATATCGCCGACCAAGCGGCCATCATGGGTAAAGACGCCCAGATACAGTTGTTGTTTCCCTTGTTGGGCCTGTATGTCCTCGAACCACTTGTCAGCCCCTTCAACGGACAAGCCAGGGTTCAGCGGCTCGGTGGGCAAAGGCTCGGCCGGTTCATAGGCTTTCCACAGTTCCCGGCAGTGCTCGCGCTCCAGCGTTCGCAAAACGACTTTTTCACCGCATAGTTCGATCATCCGGCTCGCCTCTCAAATTTGAATAGGGTCCCGGAATGAGCGATCGCGTCCTAGCGTTTCGAAGCGATCGCTGCCCAGATTACCCCAAGCACAACAACCAGTAATCCAACCAACTTGGCGTTGTTCACGACAAAAAGCGGCGCGTTGGCACAAAAGGCATTGCCCACCCGAGCCAGATATTCCCACTCGCGGTAGCCATGCGCAACAGCCGACACGAGCAGTAGCACGTAGAGGATGCCAGGTACGTCCGTATCCTTGGCCGTGGCAGCGATGATGATCAGCCCCAACCCGGCAACGATGTCGAGGACCAACAGCAGGTCATTCTTGAGCGAGATCCACGGATTGCCAGCCGGGCTGAGCAGATGCATGCCGACAACCAGCGCCAGCGCTTCGCCGGCGATCACGAGACCGGTAAGTATGGTGAGGACTCGGATAAACGTCGAACTCATCGTCTCTCCCGCCTGGTAGAGTGAGCCGGATCATCCAAGCGTGTTACGACAGCACCAATGCCCCTCGAATTGTACACCCATAGCCTCGCTTGAGCAACTGCAAAAAGAGACCCACGCGAAAACGACGAGCCTCCTACCACCACGCCTGGCGATGATAGGAGGCTTGAAACGCCGCACATCCAGCAGCTTGTATTTGTTCCGGTTACGCGCCCAAGAGCACCTCGCCGCTGCTGCCATCGACGGTGATCGTCTGGCCGCTGCGAATGCGCCTGGTCGCCGAGCCGGTGCCCAGCACAGCCGGGATGCCGTACTCGCGGGCCACAATCGAGCCGTGGCTGAGCGGCCCACCCACATCGGTGACAACGGCTGCCGCGCGTGCAAACAACGGTGTCCAGGCCGGC
>JAFGJF010000078.1 GCA_016929205.1 Anaerolineae bacterium | reverse complement strand
CAAAAAAGGACTTGCAGAGATGGGTTATGTGTTCCGAGGTAGCTGCCTCGTGTTTGGCATAGGGTTTTTCCTGTATAAACGACCCAGACGCCACTGGCGCTCGGGAATACTTTTATCGACGCCAAATACCCAAGATTTCATTTTTGAACGAAGGGGCGAGCATTCGATTGCCATGAGCGCTCAAATGATCTCCATCAAAGAATATCGGCTCGTCGCCGTCATAAGCCGAACAAGCTTCATTTTTGCACAATAAAAAGAACGGATCCCAAACAGATAGATTGGGATGCCTGCTGGCTAATATTTTGAGTGAATCCATGACGGGCTGACGGAGTTTCAACAAAAACTCGCGGTTTACTGAAAGCCCGGGCGAACATATTGGGTTCATCTTATTGAACCAGTCGGAACAACGATAAGGGGGTGATCTTAGGACGGGCATTGGCGCGTCAATCAAAACATGAACCTTTTGGGCAGTGAACATGTCAATCAGTTGGCTGGTCTCTTCTAATGCAATTTGCCGATTTGCCGCAGCCTTTTCGCTGTTGAATTCGGCCACCACGGCCGCTTCATCAATGACCTCAAATTGGTCGGATAATTCGGGCATACGCAGTGAGGCAAAGAATACGATATCATCTGGCTCTGCCATATTACTTACTTGAGTTAACGTGCGGTTATAAAATGCCTGGCAGTCATCCGTTTGACTCATCGGTGCAAGCAGGCTGGCTATGGGGCACCCGCCCTGTTCATAGATATGTGCTTCAATACCCAACTGAGAGGACGCCTGCTTGAGCATGGTTCTGTATGCTGCGGCATGAGAATCGCCAATAACAAACAAGCTTCGACCAACAAGATCTGCATCCACGCTCACATGACTCGATCCTTCAGGCGCATATGCATACGGATACCAGGTATATTTATCTTTGGTGACGCTCAAGCTGATAGTCGATTGAGATTTATCAATAACATATGCAATGAAATAGGACCCGCAGATCAGAGCAAGCCCGCATAAAATCAGTTTCCAGTTTTCTAGTTTCAGGATATGTCTATTGGTGCGTATAGGAGACTCAACAAAGTGATAGGAGGCTGCCGCCAACAAAAAAACAATGATAAGGTAGATAACATGATACGCTAATCTATCGAATCCAATCGTCCAGCGGAGGAGCGCTGACACAGGCCAATGCCACAGATAAAGAGAAAAGGACATTCTGCCTATGTAGGTCATTAAATCAGATTCAAGAAATCTGTGAATGATAGATCGATTCGAAACATTTGTCACGCCGCTGATCAACAGCATCGTGCCCAAGACAGGGATCATTGCCCATGGAAACGGAAAGGAACCCTGAGTGGAATAAACAAATCCAAGACCCAACAGAAAAACACCGGACACCAAAAATAGGCCGGATATTCTTTGTGAATCTGGCATGCATACATTGCTGGAATGAAGTTTAAAAAGCAACGCTCCCGCTGCCAGCTCCCAGAACCTGCTCGGCAATAAATAAAAAGCCCGGTTATGATCGGACGCTGTTTCAAAATATGCACAAGCAAGAGATAAAATAGCCAGCCCCCACAACAAACCGCGGGATACAGTTCCGTACACCGATCTTTTTTTACTCGACTTGAGCCCAATATAGAATAACAAAGGGAACAATAGATAGAACTGCTCTTCAACGGCCAATGACCATGTGTGCAGAAAGGGATTAAACTCAACTCTTGGTGAAAAATATCCATCGGTATGCCAGACGAGCGCAAAATTGCTAAACCCCCCAAATGCCGCCAAACCTGTCTTGCTGTTTGTCGAACTCAGCCAGGATGAGGGGATAAATAAAGTCGAAGCTATCATGGTCACAACAAGGCATACGATGAGTGCCGGCACTATCCTGACGATTCTCCTCTTGTAAAATTCCGAGAGATAACTGGAAAATCGCCAAGATTTCTTGGATAGTGATTTGCTGATGACGTATCCGGAAATAACGAAAAACACGTCAACCCCGGTAAATCCCCCCGGCAAAAAAGAAAAAAAATCGGTATGGTAGACAATCACTGCCAATACAGCAATTGCTCTCAAGCCGTCAATGCCGGTCAAGTAGTCTAGACGTAAAGATTTGTTTTCCACCATACGCTACTCACCGAATTTTCAAACTTGCAGCCAGAAGGCACGGCTGTTTTATACACATCACACTCTGCAAGGCGCAAGTCCGACAGGCCTAGGGGCCTGTCGTCAAACTGAACGAGGATGCCGAAGTCGTTATTCCGATCTTGAAGCCCGTGTACGAATGTCATTATATCACACTCTTGCGACGGTGTGAAGTGGTTGGTGGTTTGAAAAAGGATTTTTGGTTCTTGGGTATGTGGGCGCAGCGCTTCAAAGTCCGGGGGCAGCCTGGAAAAACAAAACCCCAGAACACGACCGAACCGTGTTCTGGGGGAAAAAGGTCGGGGCGGACGGATTTGAACCGTCGACCACTTGAACCCCATTCAAGTGCGCTCCCTGTCTGCGCTACGCCCCGTCTCTATCGGTGGGCATTATACCTAGTTTACACGTTCTTGTCAAATGATTTGAGTTTGTCAAATGATTGGTGGTCCCCCTGTAAAGTGTTGGCAATTCCTTTGTGCAAAGTGTTCACCGCAAAGCCGCCAAGAACGCCAAGTTTTGTCTTCCTTTGCGGTCCTTGCATCTTGGCGGTTCAGCTTTTGGCCGCATTACGGCTATCATTACCCAAGAGGGAGACTATCAAATGATTTGCGTGTGTCAAACAGTTTTGGCTTGCCAAATGGGTTTTGGTATCGATGCGCGTCGGCTCACGCAGCAGACATGACGGTATTGGGGTAGGGCATGGCATCGGCAGCCGAACTATCGATGAGTTTGATTTGCTGCGCGGCAACGCCGATCTTGGAGGCGATCTCTTGTTTCAGGTCGTCGATGCAGACGTTTTCACCAAACGGATCGTCGGCACAATCGACAACGCCACGGATGAGTGGCATGTCGTTAATCCCGAGAACGTACCAGTGAAATCGCCCGGGTATCAGGCTATGAAAAAGGAGCACGCCAAAAAACGGCTCCTCGGCTTGATCGTCATTGATCAGGGCAATAAAGTTGGTCACGTCTATCTCCTTGATAACGTCAGTGACATTTATAATATTCTCTCATGGGAAAGTTAAGGGAGGGTTAGATTGATGTTAGAGTTTGGTTAGATTTTCAATGTGTCGTCGAGTGGCACAGATATTCGATCCCTGGAATGGTTCACAAGTGTGGTAACGCTTTTTTCATGATGGATGTCGTTGGGCCGCGACCGGGCTGATGCGAAAAATCCGTTAAAACGGATTCTACGATGCTCTACAATGCGTTTCAACGCATTTCCTGTATCAGCACTTGAGGTAATAAACTGAGTCGAGATGGCGTCTGGTATGATGGAAGCAGCTTAACTGGTACGGTGCGTACCGATTGGCTTATTTATGGTCCTGGAGGATTGATACATGGTTCAAAAACAAATGCGCGTGGTGTGGGTAGGATGGATCGCCGTCGCCTTGCTGGTGGCGGCATGCGGGCGGGCTCCGGTGCAGAGCGACGGCGCATTGGCGCCCGATACCGGGGTGCCGGCCCAAAATAAGGACGGCTATACGGACATCACCGTAGAGCAGTTCGCGGCGATGATGGCAAACAAGGATTTTTTGCTGATCAACACGCACATCCCGTTCGAGGGGGACATCCCGCAAACCGATCTGTCGATTCCGTTCAACGAGATCGCGGACAACCTGGATAAACTGCCGGACAAGGAGGCCAAGATCGTGCTTTACTGCCGGAGTGGCGGGATGAGCGCTTCGGCGGGCAAAGAATTGGCCCGGTTGGGCTACACCAACGTATTCGAGTTGGACGGCGGGATGAATGCCTGGAAGGCAGCGGGGTACGAGCTGCTCGGGCAATAACAGGACAGGGACTTATTCATCTGCCAACTGCGGATGTGCGCCCCGGTGGCAGATCATATCGACGATCACCGCGCAGCACAGGATCAAGATGTCGTCCTGGCCGTCTTGTACCTCGATGCCATAGCTGTCGCCAAAAGCCACCCACTTTTTGGTGATTTTGGCCACCTTTTTGCCCTTGCGCCAGACGGTGTATTCGTGATCGAGCATGTTGCCGGTAATCTGGAGGTCGGGCGAGCCATCTCTCATAGTGACCTTGAACTTGTCCTTGATCGCGGTAAACGCTCTTTTTTTGATCACCGCTTGCAGCTTGCCTCCCCGGCGGATATGGTAGCGGGGGATGAGGCTGACCACTTTTTGGCGGATCGAGGCCAGTTTTTTGCCCCCCGTGCTGCGCAAGGTCAGCTTGTCGCCGACGCTGACCAGCTTACCTTTGGCCTGGTAGATGCGATCGCCGTGCTCGTCGTAAATGGCAAAACGATCTCTCAAGGTCACGACTTTTTGTTTCATCACGTAGCGCATATCTGTCTCCTATCTAGTGCACTACTGATTCCGACATATCAAGCTAAACGATTTTCTGCCCCCCATGAGGGGCATTCAAAAGTTTAGGACATTTCGTCCGAATCAGCAAATCACACGATCAATGGTACACCATATTTCCTATACGGCAAATCTGACCGGGCAGTTACACTATCACTGCGCAAGTCGCACTTGCGCTTTTTGCAAGAACAGGTATAATCTCACCATAATCTCATATTTGCTCTCCGACCCACCGGCCCTAACGGCAACTGTGCCTATGGACGTTGGGCGATAGGGTATCGCTGGAAACGGCGCTGCCTCCCGTGTTTGGAAAGGAGATGCACATCCCGCACCACATCGTGCCATGGCGGTTGCACGATGATGCACTGGTTTTATGTCCTGTTGCGGGGAGTGTGATTGTCGTTTGCGTATCGTTGGCGGCGTCTCTTTTCGAGACGCCGCTTTTTTTTATGCCCCCCAAATTTTGCGCAAAATTTGGATAGTCGTTCGAGAAGGAGGAGAATATGAAACGCAATGACCTTGTGACCGGGATTGTGGTCGTCACCTTGTTGATCGGCCTGCTGGCCGGCTGCGCCGCACAAGCCCCAACAGCGACGATGGCCCCCACGAGCACGCCGCTTCCCGCGACCAACACCCCCATCCCACCTACAGCGGTTCCCCCGACCAACACCCCGGCGCCGGCAGTGCCAGCGCTCGAGATCATCGGTCTGGACGGCACCAAATCGCTGACGATAGACGATTTGATGGCTCTGCCGGCCACCGAAGGGCAAGGCGGGATCAAGAGCAGCACCGGCAAGATCACCGGGCCCGACCTGTACAAAGGGATCGCGCTCAAAGATCTGGTGGCGGAGATAGGGTTCGACGAGAGTATGGGCGTCAACGTCGTGGCTGAAGACGGCTATGGCATTACCTTTTCTTACGACCAGGTGATGAATGGCTCGTTTATTTCTTACGATCCCGGCACCGGTGACGAGCTCAAATCGCCCGATCCACTGACAGCGATCCTGGCTTACGCGCACAACGGCCAGCCGCTGGACCCGAAACAAGACGGCACGCTGCGGCTGGCCATCATCAGCGACAAGAACAACCAGGTGACCGATGGGCACTGGTCGGTCAAGTGGGTGACGACGCTTGAGATCAAGTCGCTGAGTAAAGAGTGGACGCTGCACCTGGAAGGTGCGATCGTGGAAGAGATGGACCGGGCGACATTCGAGTCCGGGGCAGCGCCCAACTGCCACGCGGCAACGTGGACGGACGACCACGCCCAGGACTGGGTGGGCATCCCGCTGTGGCTGCTGGTTGGGCGGGTCGACGACGAGGTCAGGCACGACGGGCCGGCGTTCAACGAAGCCCTTGCCGATGCCGGCTATACGATCGACGTCATCGCCGAGGACGGCTATACCGTTTCCTTTGACAGCGCACGGATCAAGCGTAATGGCAATATTATCGTCGCTCACAAGGTCAACGACAATCCCCTGCCCGACCAGTACTTTCCGCTTCGCCTGGTCGGCAGCGACCTGCAAAAGAACGAGATGGCGGGGATGATTGCCCAGATCGTCGTCCACGTCGAGGATATCGTCGTGCCAACGCCCACCCCCGAACCGACACCGACGCCCGTGCCCGTCGCGGTCGAAGGCGACCTGGTCATCACCGGCCTGGTGGATCAGGCATTGGGCCTCAGCGAAGACGACCTGCGGGCTATGGAGGTCGTCCAGATCACCGCCGAGCACCCCAAGAGCGGGCAGCAGGAATACGAGGGCGTGCGCCTGAACGCGCTGCTCGATCAGGCGGGCGTGCAGGAGGGTGCGAACAAGCTGATCATCACCGCTGTCGATGGCTATGCTGCCGAAGTCTTTGTGGCCGAGGTGCGCGATTGTGCCGACTGCCTGGTGGGGTTCACCAACACGCCCGGCAAACTCAAGATGGTGATGCCCGGTCTGCCGAGCAACGTGTGGGTCAAAGATGTGGTTCAAATCGAGATCCAATAGCGCCGTCCTGGCATGCCTGGGTCGGGTAACGCTGTCCAGGGTTGCCTGTCTCTACCTGGTGTTGGTGTTGGCCGGGTGCAGCGGCCAAACGGCGCCGGCCGCAGTTGAACCCACCCGGCCGGTGCCGGCCCAAACCGTTGCCGCGGCGCCTACGAACGTCGCACCAACGGCCTCGTCGCGCGTGCCGCTGGTCGTGTTTGCCGCAGGCAGCCTGATCATTCCCTTTGACGCGCTGGAAAAGGCATTCGAGCAGCAGTATCCGCACATCGACGTGCGGGCCGAGTATCACGGCAGCATCCAGGTGATTCGCCACACCACCGAGCTGCACGACGAGATCGACGTGGTGGCCACCGCCGACGCGTCGTTGGTGCCGATGCTGATGTATGCGGTGACCGTGCCCGAGACCGGCCAGCCTTACGCCGAGTGGACGATCCGCTTTGCTACCAATCGCCTGGCGTTGGCCCATACGACCGGCAGCATGTATGCGGACGAGATCGACGCCGATAACTGGACACAGGTGGTGACCCGGCCGGATGTGCGGATGGGGCTGTCCGATCCGCGTTTCGACGCCCTGGGTTACCGTGCCCTGATGTGTTTTGCGATGGCACAGGAATTCTATGGCCAGCCCACTTTGTTCAGAACGATGTTTGGCGAACGTTTTACCTCGCCGATCACGCTGTTTTGGGACGACGACCTGGGCACGATCACCGTACCCGAGATCGTCGAGACGCGGACGAACAGCGGCCTGATTATGCGCGGAGCCAGCATCCAACTGGTTGCCCTGCTTCAATCCGGCGACCTGGATTACGCCTTTGAGTACGAATCGGTGATCCGCCAGCATGGGCTAGAGATGGTGTCCTTGCCCGACGAGCTCAACCTGAGCGTGGCGGAACTGGAATCAAGCTACAGTCGGGTCCAGGTCAACCTGGATTTTCGCCGCTTTGCGTCGATCAAACCGCAATTCCGAGGGGAGCGGATTGGCTATGGGATCACGATCCCATCCAACGCCCTGCACCCGGAAGAGGCGGCCTTGTTCATCGCTTTTTTGCTGAGTCCGGAAGGGCGAGCGGTGATGGAGACAAATCACCATCCGTTGTTTGATCCGCCGGTCGCCGATCATTACGATCGCGTTCCGACCCCATTACAATCGCTGTGCGTTCCCGGAGGGACGCCGTGAGTCGTAAAAGGCTCGATCTTGCCTTTGGCATCGCCGGTGGATTGTTGGTGTCATTTGTGCTCTTGCCGCTGGCCAGCATCCTGATTGCGCTGACGCCGCGCCGGTTCTGGCTGGCATGTACCGATCCCGAAGTGCTGCGCGCGATGGGGCTAACGTTTCTAGCGGCAGCCATTGCCACCCTACTTGCGTTAGCCACCGGCGTGCCCCTGGCTTACCTGCTGGCGCGCCGACGCTTTTTGGGGAAAAAATGGTTAATGGCGCTCATCGATCTGCCGGTGGTCGTTCCGCACACCGCCGCCGGCGTGGCGTTACTGATGGTCTTTGGCCGGCGGGGTCTGTTGGGACGATGGCTGGCTCCGCTGGGTATGGCCTTTGTCGACAACCTGGGCGGGATCGTCGTTGGTATGCTTTTTGTCAGCCTGCCTTTCCTGGTTACCATGAGCCGCGAGGCGTTCGCGATGGTCGACGAGGAGTTGGAACGCGTCGCGACGGTCGATGGGGCATCCGCCTGGCAGGCTTTTTGGCTGATCACCCTGCCCTTGGCCTGGCGTGGGGTGCTGGGTGGGGCGATGATGATGTGGGCGCGCGGGATGAGCGAATTTGGTGCGGTGGTCATCCTGGCCTACCACCCCAAGATCGCACCGGTACTGGTCTACGAACGATTTCAAGGATTTGGTCTGGCGGCAGCGCAGCCGGTGGCGGCGATCCTGATCCTGGCGGCACTGGCTGCTTTTGGGCTGCTGCGACTGGTACTGCAAAAGCAAGGGTGAATCAAGAAAAGGAGAGTGACCCATCGACGAGATGCTGCGCGGCCTGATCCAGGCTTTTGAATTGATCGCGAAGCGCGATCCGATCCTGTTTGAGATCGTGTTCCTGTCGCTGCGTGTTTCGGGCATTGCGCTGCTGTTCAGCACGATGATCGGCATCCCGTTAGGCGCGCTATTGGGATTGAACCGCTTTCTGGGCCGGCGGCTGGTGGTGGCACTGCTGTACACCGGTATGGGCTTTCCACCGGTGGTGGTGGGCCTGGTGGTCTACCTGCTGCTGTCACGCAGCGGCCCGCTGGGACAGCTCCATTCGCCGCTGATCCCGGCCCTCTTTACACCGGGAGCGATGATCGTCGCGCAAAGTGTCATTTCGTTTCCACTCGTCGCCGGATTTACGATGGCAGCGGTCATGGGCGTCGATCCGCAGCTTCGCCAGCAGGTGATCTCGCTGGGCGCGACACCGTGGCAGACAGCATGGACGGTGTTGGTTGAGGCGCGAGTGGGCGTGATCGTTTCAATCATCGCCGGGTTTGGCAGTATCATCTCGGAAGTGGGTGCGGTGATGCTCGTCGGTGGCAATATCGAGGGGCGCACGCGGGTTCTGACTACAGCGATCGTGCTGGAAACACGAAAAGGCGCGTTCGACCTGGCGATGGCTCTCGGCCTCATCTTGCTTGGCCTGTCTTTCCTGACCAACGTGGCGATGCTTTACCTGCAAGGTAGAACCTTTGATGAATAAGCCAACCTAGCGTTACTTGCCCTTGACATGGGTCGACGACTTGATGAATGACATAATATACAAAATACGCGATTTGGTAAAAATTTACGACACACGGTGTGTTCTTGACTTGGCCCACCTGGACATCTATCGCGGCGAGGTGCTGGCCCTGGTCGGACCGAGCGGTGCGGGAAAAAGCACCCTGCTGCGCCTGCTCAATTTTTTAGAGCTGCCCACGTCGGGTCACATCCGTTTCCTGGACACCGATCTGGACGGAGGACGCCCGGCTCCATTGGCTTTGCGTCGCCGTGTGACCACCGTTTTCCAGCGGCCGATCCTGCTCAATCGCAGCGTCGAAGCAAATGTGCGCTACGGACTGCGCCTGCGTGGGCGGTCCGACGAAGGACGGCAGGTGCGGGGTGCACTGGAGCAGGTCAGGATGGCCGATTTGACCCACCAAAAAGCGCGCACGCTGTCCGGCGGTGAGATGCAGCGTGTCTCGCTGGCACGGGCGATGGTGT
>JAFGJF010000551.1 GCA_016929205.1 Anaerolineae bacterium | reverse complement strand
TCCTCGCGCACGCTGCCCTACGGCACGCCGGACGAGGTGGCGGCAGAGGTGCGAGAGGCGATCGACGTCGCCGCGCCGGGCGGGGGGTACATCCTGGCCTCCGATCACTCACTGCACGATGGCATACCGGTGGAAAACATCACGACCATGTTTACGGTTGGAGCCAAGTACGGACGGGCATTCTACCAACGAACGAGCTAGAAAGGACGACCCGGTGACAGACAACACACCCTATCAATGGACCCCGGAAAAACAAATTCATTATCCTCTGATCAGCGAAGTGGCGCTGTCGCCGGATGGCACACAGGTTGTCTGTGCCGTCCGCGAGCCGCTGTTGAGCGAGGAACGCAGCGAGTTCATCACCCACCTCTACCTGGTCTCGACAGATGGCGGGATGCCGATCCAGCTCACCTATGGCGAGCACAGCAACCGCTGCCCCAAATGGTCGCCGGACGGGCAGTGTATTGCCTTTCTCTCCACGCGGGTCGGCAAGGCCAACCTCTATGCCATGCGCGCGGCGGGCGGCGAGGCGTGGGCACTGACCCACTATGACAAAACCAACATCACCCAGATCGCCTGGTCGCCGGACGGGCAGCACATCGCCTTCTTGATGGCTGAACCGCCCACGGAAGAGAAGGAAAAAGCCCAAAAAGCAAAGAACGATCCGATCCTGTGGGACGTCGATTTTGATTTCGTGCACCTGTTCTGCGTGCCTTTTAGCGTAGGGCCGCGGACGCTACCACAGATATGGCAGATCACCAGGGGGCGTTTTCATCTCCTTGGTATCGATTGGCTGCCGGACGGCGAGCGGCTGGCGATCGTCCATCGCCCCACGCCGGTGGACGAAGATTGGCCACAAACGCGCCTGGCGACAGTTCCCGCCCGCGTACCGGAGAACAAAGAAGGATTTGGGCAGGACGATCTGATCGATCTGGGACCCATTGCCAATTGGGGAGACGCGCCCAAAGCCTCGCCGGATGGCGCGTGGATCGCCTGCCGCACCGGCGATCAGCCGGTTCGCTGGGCGTTTTCCAGCCGCATCGTGCTTTATCCCACCACCGGTGGCGATCCGCGTCCCCTGGCGGGAACGCCCGATGCACAACCCTACCTGTTGGGCTGGTCGACCAGCGGAGATGAGGTGCTCATTTTCCAAGTCGGCGGCGTCAACTCGCAGCTTTGGGCACTGCCCGTTTCCGGCGCGCCAGCATACCGGCTGACCGACTCGCCCTCATTCAAGGGACCGTTCGACGGCAATCGTCAGGGCCGGATCGTCTTTGCCGGGCAGGATTTTGACCAACCCAACGCCCTCTATGTGCTGGATCGCGATACGAACGATGTGCGCCTGATCCTCGAACCCGCACTGCCCGCCAATTGGCCCGAGGCACGGCTGCCCAAAACGGAGGTTATTCGTTGGCATGCTGACAACGGCTCCAAGCGCAGCGGGATCGAGATCGAAGGCATCCTCACCTACCCACTCGACTATCGGCCGGGTCAGCGCTGCCCGTTGATCGTCGAGGTACACGGCGGGCCGACCGGGGTCTACGGCCGTCAGTACCTGGCCTCGAGCAATCGATATTGCGATATCGCCGGGCTGGCAGAGCGTGGGTTTTGCGTTTTGCGCGCCAACCCGCGCGGGTCGAGCGGCTATGGCAAGGATTTCCGCTTTGCCAATTATGGGGATTGGGGAGGGGGCGACTACCGGGACATCATGGCCGGGGTCGATTTTCTGATCGAGCAGGGCATCGCCGATCCGGATCGCCTGGGCCTCCTGGGCTGGAGTTACGGCGGCTATATGGCCAGTTGGACGATCACCCAGACCGATCGTTTCAAGGCCGCCTGCGTGGGCGCGGGGGTGACCAACCTGATGAGCTTTAACGGCACGTCCGACATTGCCGGATTTATCCCGGACTATTTCACGGCCGAATACTGGGAGCAGTTGGAACCCTACCGCCAGCATTCGGCTATGTTCCAGGTCAAAGGGGTGCGCACACCGACGCTGATCCAGCACGGGCAAAACGACGTCCGCGTGCCGTTAAGCCAGGGGCGCGAACTGTACAACGCCCTCAAGCGCCAGGGCGTGCCCGTGGAAATGGTCATCTATCCCAGGCAGGGACACAGCATCGCCGAACCACGCCTGCGGATCGACATGATGCGGCGCACGACGGCCTGGTTCGAGCGCTGGGTATTAGGGAAAAGTGATTAGCTACTCTTCTCTTCTGGGCGCCGGCAGTTGGGGCCTGGGCAGCGTCCAGCGTTCGATGAACTCGGGCAGCGTCCAGCCCAGGTAACGCATCGCACCAAAGATGAGGAACATCAGCGCCGCTTCGTCCAGGTTTCCCACGATTGGCACCACATCGGGAATCAGCTCGAATATGCCTGCTGTGGGATTGATAATGTACAACCCGCCCAGGACGATGGTCCCCCAGGCCAAAGCTTTGCCCCAGCCGGGTTGTTCTGGATGGTCTTCGGGGATCACTTCGCCTTCTACCGGTTCATCGATGTTATCAAAATCTTCCAATTCGGCCATGTCGATCCTTTCTTGAATAAAGGGTTACGGTTAGCTCACAACGAGTAAAACTCGAGCAGGCGTTTCTCCGTCTCGCCGCTGATGTGTGCTATCACTTCTACGTAGGAGACAATGCTCGAGTTTCGCAATTTGCGCTTGAGCAGCTCGTCCAACTGAAATACGCCGGCCGAGTTGCTCATCTCGATCTCGATCCGGATCGGCTTGTCCTCGCCCTTTAGCAGGCGAACCTGGTCGATCGCCGCCGACGAGATCGTATAGATCGACGTCTCGCCCATCTCTGTGTAGGGGATGCGCGACCGGCCCTGGGTCATGTCCAGGGCATCGGCGACCTTGACCACACCCGCCTCGAGGGTCAGGCACCTGGCGCTCCACTGGTGGGCAATGATCGCGTGCAGTATCTCGGCCTGGATGATCGTCTGCTGCGCCGGATCATAGATCCCTTGCAGCAGGCGGGGCAGGATCTGGACGGCGATGGGGATGCTCAACTGCTCGTGGTCGGTGCGGTGCACGGCAATGCCCACGTCGTGCAGGGCAGACGCGGCGACGACGATCACTTCGGCATCCTCGGCCGTCATTTCGTAATTGGCTTCTATGCTGGTTTGAATGCCGGCCTCGACAAGCAGGCGCAACAATTTCAGCGCCGCGTTGGCCGTAATGCGAATGTGCACCTCGCCGTGATCGGTCATCCCCTGCCGGTCGACGGCATTGACATTGGCGCATTTCCACCACTGAGCCAATTCCAGGTCGGCATTGATCGCTGCCACCAGCGCGGCGAGCTTGGTATTGTGACGAGCAGGCAGATTTATCGGCATGGTCCGTTCTCCAAAACAAAATCAGGAACCGGGTTTTTTGTAGGAAACGGATGCAGACTATCCATGATCCACGTCCATCAATGACCCGGGGTTGTTCCATTGTCAAACACCCGGTCTCACATACCAAATGGTCTAGGTTCTGCTGACGTTTTGAATTGCGCTTGGGTGGTCATGCCCGAATGTCTCTATCGGGCATCCATATGTCTCTATCGAGCATCTACAGACACAACAGAACCTGGATTCCCGCTAAAAACATGCGGGAATGACACACCATCGTCGCATCCATATCGTAAAGTGGCACACTGGCCGGCCCGCTTGTGTGCAATCGATGTCAACAGAACCTAGCAGCCTGTCGGAGTAATCGATTGTAGGCGCGATTTCCAATCGCGTATCTATGTCGCGTATCATAGAATGCCGAATCGCGATTCGGAAATCGCGATTCGGAAATCGCGGCTACCTACTCTCTCCGACAAACTGCTAGATCGGCACGATCTCGACGGCGATGCGTTCGCGGTCGATCGTCAACAGGGCGACCGACGACACGTCTTGCGGATCTGCTCTCACCGGCGCTCCGGGATTGACAAACAGCGTCTTGCCCCGCCGTTCGACGATGGCGCAGTGTGAATGGCCAAAAACAACCAGGTCGGCATCGGGAAAGGCACGATGTTGATCGCGGATCAAGCACTGATTGAGTGCTACATCTCCCACGCCAAATACCCCCAACAGCTTGTAGGCCATTGCCCGTACCAGATAGGGAATGCCGTGGTTGAGGACAACGTGATGCCCTTTGATCCATAGATGAATCGCCTTGGGCAAATGCGGGGAACTCCAGGTTCCAAACTGCACGTGGACGTTGCCCCGGACGGCAAGGACGACCGGGGCCAATGGCCTTAGATCATCCAGAGCGCACATTTCGTCCAGGTCGCCGGCATGCAGAATCAGATCCACACCTTGAAATGCCCTCAATACGCCCTCGGGCATCGTCTTGACCTTGTGAGGAATATGCGTATCGGCCACCACCCCAACGCGAACGACCTCCGCCATCAATCTGTCGCCCCGGCACGGGTGAAAATGACCGCCACATCGTCGCGGTAGACCTGCGTCCATTCGTCGCTGGCTTGCAGCAGCCATTCAAAGGACGCGCCACTCTCGATCAACACGTAATCCACGGCGAATTTGTCCAGCGGGAGAC